>VFKU01000090.1 GCA_009885415.1 Rhodothermota bacterium | reverse complement strand
TCGACTACATCAACCGGACACGCCCCGAGCACATCATCACGATCGAAGACCCGATCGAGTTCGTACACCCGAGCAAACGCTGCCTCGTGAACCAGCGCGAGGTGGGCATTCACACCCAGTCCTTTGCCTCGGCGCTGCGCGCGGCGCTGCGCGAAGATCCGGACATCGTGCTCGTCGGCGAAATGCGCGATCTCGAGACGACCCACATCGCCATCGAAACAGCCGAGACCGGCCACCTCGTTTTCGGTACGCTGCACACGACGACGGCGATCAGCACCATCGACCGCCTCATCGATCAGTTTCCCGCCGGGCAGCAGGCGCAGATTCGCACGATGCTCGCCGATGCGCTCAAGGGCGTGGTGGCGCAGACCCTCATCAAGAAGATCGGCGGCGGGCGCGTGGCGGCGATCGAAGTGCTCATGGTGAACCAGGCCGTCTCCGCGTTGATCCGCGAAGGAAAAAACAGCCAGATCATGTCCATCATGCAAACGGGCCAGAAGGAAGGCATGACGCTGCTCAGCTCCGAGCTCACGCGCCTGGTCAAGGAAGAGGTGGTCGAGGCGCGCCATGCCTACGATAAGGCGACAGACCGCATCGATCTTCTGCGCAACTTCCAGGCCGCGAAGATCAATTTCAATCCGCAGACGGAGGTCGCGCCGAAGGCCACCGCCGAACCGGCCCCGGCGCACTAAGCCCCGCGAAAAAACAATCGGCGGCGCGGCCCGAGGGCCGCGCCGCCGATTTTATTTACTCTGCGCAGTCGCCCGCGCCTAGTCTTTGATCCGGATCGTTTGCGCACGACGCACACGCCGCAACGCGAGGATACACGCAATCGCCGCCGCGATGCCGATCGCTGCAAAGGCGCCCGGTGACGCCATCCATCCCTGGCCCAGCCAGATCACCGGCGCGAGCGCGAGGCGCACGCCCTGCCGCAGTGTCGCGTTCTCCGAGACCGCCCGCGCAATCGGCGGGCTGAGCCGGTAGTACGTGTCCACAAAGGCCGCGCCCAGCGGCTGATCGATCAGATACTCGTCGCGCACGGCCCGCAGGGATGCGATCTGCGTGGCCAAGGGCGTGCCATAGGCGGCCGTAGCGATGAAGCAGCCGCCACCGCCTCCTC
>VFKU01000093.1 GCA_009885415.1 Rhodothermota bacterium | reverse complement strand
GGTGACCTGGGATGGAGGTAGCTAGGCAAAAATTGCCTAGTGTATCTCCGTTTAGCATAAACATGGGAAGAAAATTTAAGCAAAAACACTGGGGACTAGACGAGGCCGCTGCTGAGTTTGGCTGCGACAAAGACACGCTCGCTAAATACTTTAAGCAGGCTGGCCAGTCTCCGGCATTCAATGACGGCGCGTTTGCCACCAATCAGATTGTCATTGCGTTGTTTGGTGACTACGACGCGCAGAAGACTCGCAAGATTACGCACGAAGCCAACCTGCTAGAGATGGAAGAGAAGCAATCTCGCGGAGAGCTTGTTGTCAAAGCGGACGTTATTGATCTAGTCACAGTGGGGTTGCAGGCGATGGTTGCAACAATCTTAGCCATGACAGAAATCACAATTGAACAAAGAGAAAAAATCATTGAGCAGATACGCGAGTGCGGCGAGCGTGTGGCGTGCGGCGATAAAGGTGGTGACGCCCCCGCCGAGGTATAGCGTAAGCCAGTGGGCTGAAAACTTCCGATACCTTTCGCGGGAATACTCGGCGCAGCCGGGCCGATACTCACTTGATAATGTTCCTTACGCGCGCGAGCCGATGGATGCGGCAAACGATCCGAAGGTTCGGAGTGTGTGTTTGATGTGGGCGAGCCAGACCACCAAGACAACGCTGCTCGAAAATATCCTAGGCTATTTCATCGCGGCTGAACCGTCACCGATCTTGCTAGTGCAACCATCGGTTGAGATGGCGCAGGCGTGGTCAAAGGAAAGGTTCAATGCAACATGCAGAGACACGCCAGCACTCAGAGAACTTGTCACAGAACAAAAGTCTCGAACGTCCGAAAATACTATTCAGCTCAAAACCTTTCCGGGCGGTAACCTTGCCATCATTGGCAGCAACGCACCGGCTGGGCTTGCTGGGCGTCCGAGGCGGGTTGTCTTGCTTGATGAGGTTGATCGCTACCCCGCTTCGGCTGGCAGCGAAGGCGATCCCGTTGCGCTTGCCATTCGCCGAACGGAAAGCTTCTGGAACTCCGTCGTATATCTCACTTCGACTCCGACCAACAAGGGAACTTCACGAATAGAAAATGAATACGAACAAACAGACCGGCGCATGTGGTTCGTCAAATGCCACAAGTGCCAGCATGAGCAAACGCTTAAGTGGAGCAATGTCCTATGGGAAAAAGACAAGCCAGAAAAGGCCTACTACCAATGCGACGAGTGCGAAGCTAGATGGTCAGATGAAGACCGCGTGCAAGCGATTCGCGGAGGCAAATGGATTGCCACTGAAGCGTTTAATGGCAAGCGTGGATATTTCCTCAACGGGATTTACTCTCCGTTCAAATCAAAGCGCGGGTTTGTTTCAAGACTGCACCAAATGGCGCAAGAGTTCCTCGAATCGAAAAAGGCGGCGAAGAGCAGCTAAAGACGTGGACGAATACGTTTCTTGCTGAGACATGGAAAGAGCCGGCTGAGACGCCCGACATGGCCAAGATCATTGGTCGAGCGGAGGACTATTCACCAGACAGGCTTCCTAATAAGGTGGTGTTTATTTCTGGCGGAGCTGACGTTCAGAAAGACCGCATCGAGATGGAGATCATCGGACTGGGTGAGGATGACGAGACGTGGGGCATTGAGGTTGTCAAAGTCTATGGAGACACAGAGCGGAACGAGACATGGAAAAAGTTTGCTGACGCACTTGGTAGGAGGTTTAGGCGCGTTGACGGAGTCGAGCTAAAGCTGTCAGCCGTTGCCATAGACTTCCATTATAAAACAGGCATCGTGAAGCTGTTCTGCAAAACTCACGGCACTCAATGCGTTGTCGTTCCAGTCATTGGCATTGGTTCGACTCAGCCTCAGTTGACGCAGCGAAGGACTACACAAGACGGATTTACTTACAACTCAGTGGCAACAGATCAAGCCAAAGACACCATATTCATGCGCTTAAAGATTGAAGAAGATGGAGCGCGGAAGATTCATATTCCGATAAGATGCGGCTACAACGAAGACTGGTTCAGGCAACTAACATGCGAGCGAGCGGTGACGCGATACGTCAAGGGCTTTCCCCGCAGGACATACGAGAAGACATCCGGCGTTCGCAATGAGGCAATTGACATGCGCGTTTATCATCTGGCACTGGTTGAGATTCTGCGGCCAGACCTTGGCGCAATACAAAAGGCATTGCGGCCAGCGGAAAAGGACAATGACAAAGAGCCGATGCCAAATCAACCGCAGAGACGGCAGGGAGCATGGGCCACTGGCTGGCGTTGACACTTCGCTATTCAATGAATGGCGTCAACGACACTGACATCGATGCCGTCTGCGATATACGCAGGCGACAGCTTCGACCTTTTATACGCCGCATCAGACTATCCGGCATCATCCGGCTGGTCGCTGGTGTTTTCGCTCCGAGCAAAAGAGGGTTCGGTAATTGAGTTCACATCCGCAGCCTCTGGCAGCGACCATCTTTTCAACGTAGTCGCAGCGACTACCGGCGGCTGGATTCCGGGAACTTACAAGGGCGTGGGTCGCGTCAACAACGGCACGAAATACGCCACGGTTTGGGGCGGGTCACTGACCGTATTGCCCGACATGACGCAGCAGTCTGACAACTACGACACCAGAACAAACGCAAAGATTTGTCTGGATGCCATAGATGCCGTGATGTTGGGCAAGGCTACGCGAGATGTTATTCAAACCACTATCGCGGGTCAGTCTATTGGGCGCATGTCGTGGGCTGAGTTGTTGTCTGCAAAATCATTTTACCAAGACAGGGTTGATTCAGAGATTGCGGCTGAGAACGCAAAGAACAATTTGGGCAACTCGCGCAACGTGCTGATTCGGTTTAACCGGCCATGAACATTTTTCAAAAGCTGTTCGCTCGAAAGCAGAAGGAGGCCGCTCCACAGGTCAGGTCTTTCAATGGATCGGATTTGAGCCGACTCAATTCCGATTGGCTGGCCACCGGCAGCAGCGCAGATGCTGAACTGCATGGCAACATCAAGACGCTTCGCAACAGATGCCGCGAGCTAGAGCGCAACAATGATTATGTCCGTCGTTATTTTAAGCTAGTTCAAAACAACGTCCTCGGTCATTGCGGCGTTGGTTTGCAGATGAAGATTAAGGAGCGCACCAAAAAAGATGGAGTTTGGGTTGAGCGTTACGACCGCGTGGCGAACAACATCATTGAAGATTCTTGGGAGGAATGGGGCAAGAAAGCGAATTGCACCATCGCCATGAATCTGACATGGAAGGACTGCCAGAAGTTAATACTTCGCAGCGTTGTCCGTGATGGGGCGGTGCTAATTCGCAAGCACTATCCACAGGACAGAAAGTTCAAGTTTGCTTTAGAGCCTATCGAGATTGATAGGCTTGATGTCGATTACAATACGACCGGCAAAGGCGGAGCGGTCACTAAGATGGGCATTGCCTACGACATGAACAGCAAGGTTGTGGGCTATTGGTTGCTGCGAGATCATCCGGGAGAATTGTATCAGCCAAAGTCTTTTGGCAAGTGGCAAGAGTTCGTTCCGGCAGAACAAATTTTCCATATCTACGACCCAGAGCGCATCGGACAATCAACCGGCATCCCGTGGCTAATATCATCAATGGTGCGACTGAAAAACCTTGGCGCATACGAAGAGGCTGAAGTCATTGCGTCTCGCATTGGTGCAGCCAAGATGGGATTCCTTGTTCCCAACGCCACTGCCACCGGCGGATATGTCGGTCAGGATGACGGGCGTGGAAACAAGTTCATGGACGTAGAGCCGGGCAGCATCGAGACGCTGCCGCGCGGATATGACTTCAAGTCCTTTGACCCGACGCATCCATCAACGGCGTTCAAAGACTTTGTCAAAGCCACGTTGCGCGGCATCAGCGCGGGACTTGGCGTCTCTTACGTTTCACTGGCGAACGATCTTGAGTCGGTCAACTATTCGTCTATCCGAGCCGGGCTGCTCGAAGAGCGCGAAGAATGGAAGACGTGTCAGGAATGGTTAATATCGTGGTTTATCACGCCAGTATTTGAAGAATGGTTGAGCATGGCCGCTGTTGCAGGGGCATTAAATAACAACGATAATGGGCTCACGTTGCCGGCGGCCAAGCTCGCCAAATGGAATCAACCGGAGTGGAAGCCTCGTCGTTGGGATTGGGTCGATCCACTCAAAGACTTGCAAGCCTCGGTTTTGGCAGTAGAAAAAGGGTTCAAGTCTCGTCGATCTATAATCAGCGAAGGTGGTGGAGACATCGAGGACGTGTTTGGAGACCTGAATGCTGATGAAGAGTTGGCTGATGAATACGGTCTGGACTTTGACGCAGACTCACAAGAGCAGGCAAACTCTCAGCAGCAGACACCAGATGCGCCGGACGATGTGGCGGCAGAAGACCAGGCATCGATGAAGGAGTGACGTTGACAAACCAAGACAATTGATGAGCGACAAGATCGAAACTAGATTTGATGCGGAAGTAAAGTTCACGCGCGAGTTGACCTTTTCAACCGAAGGCGTGAATGAAAAGACGCGCACTTGCGATCTGTCTTTTTCCTCGGAGATGCCAGTTGAGCGCGGCGGATACATGGAAGTCTTGAGCCATGACCCTGCGGATGTTGACCTGAATCGACTCAACGACTCGCATCCTCTTTTGTTGAACCACGACCCGGAACGTCAGATTGGCGTTGTTGAATCTGCTGCCATTGGCGCGGATAAAAAGGGGCGAGCTGTTGTAAGATTTTCCAAGTCTCAATTAGGAGATGAGATTTGGAAGGATGTGAAGGATGGTATACGCCGATTGGTTTCGGTTGGCTATCGTCGCATGAAAGAGGTGTCAAGCGAAGTAAGGGACGGAGTGGAATCTGTCCGGTTCGCATGGCAACCTTACGAAATCTCCATCGTTTCTGTCCCAGCCGATTCCTCTGTTGGCGTCGGAAGGTCAGATCAAACTACAGTTTTAACTAATAATATTATGCCTGAATCAAATATTGAACTGGGCGCATCCCGCGACATCCAGAAAGAAAACGGCGAGATCATCGCAATCGCGAAGAATCTCGGAAACAAAGTCGAAGGCATTCGTGACTTGGCTGACAAGGCCATTCAAGAAGGCTGGACAGTTGACGCATTCCGCGCGCAGGCACTGAACAAACTGCCAGAAGCACGGCCCGTCACAGTCTCGCCGCTCTCCGAGGTCAAGCAACGCGACTGGAAAAAGTATTCCATCACGCGCGCAATCGCCATGCAGATGCCGGGGGCGAAGCGTGACGGTATCGAAGCCGAACTCAGCGACGAGTTGTCCATGCACTACGGCAAGCGTGCCGAGGGTTGCTATATTCCCGACGAAGCTTTCAGCCGCTCGCTGATTGCTGGCACTGGAACGCTTGGCGGCATGGTCGTTCAAACCTCGGTCATGGCTGACGAGTTTATTGAAATCCTCCGTAACAGGTCGCAGGTTTTGAACCTCGGTGCGCGTGTGCTGAACCTTCCCGGCCCGGTAACAATCCCGCGCCAGAACGGGTCAGGAGTGGTCAACTGGGCGGGCGAAACCGTGGCGTCCACGCTCACGGCGATCAACTTCCAAAACCTCACGCTCACGCCGCAAGCCGTGACCGCCTATCATCAATACTCGAAACAGCTGCTCCAAACTGCCAATCCGAGTATCGACGCACTTGTTCGGGATGACATCACTCAGTCCATCGCGCTCGCCATCGACTTGGCCGCGCTTCACGGCACTGGCTCAGGTCAACCGACTGGCATCATCGCAACAAGCGGCATTGGTTCAATCGCGGCTGGCGCAAACGGCATCCAGTTGTCCACTTACGCGGCGACGAACTATCCCGCGCTCGTGAGCTTGGAATCACTGGTCGCGGCCAGCAACGCCGATTT
>VFKU01000870.1 GCA_009885415.1 Rhodothermota bacterium | reverse complement strand
CTGGAGACAGAGCGGTCATTGATAATTTCTCGCGGCGGGGCGAGGACAGGCAAGGCAAAAACATAGGCGTTCGGTGGCAACATATCGCGCCTAAAGCTTTATCTCAGGACAGAAATAGCCATCCGGCTTTGACGCCACAAACTCAAATGCCTTTTCTTTTCCTAGCAACTCATCAAATGTTATTAGCGCGTGACGCCTGCACGCGCCATGGCTGTATATCACATTTGGGACAGTCGGTAAGACAGTTTGCGATTCTTGTTGACACACTGCACACACGCGGACTATTTTAAGACTCATAAAAGCTTTTTATCGCAATCCCAATGCCAACACATGAGCCAGCAAAATAACTTCTATGATGTCCGAATTGCCTGACGCGTTGCCAAACCCGCATTAGTGATGTTAAGCATTACTGAACGACGAACACGAGCCTTGCAGGTAATTGAAGATCGAAAAGCTCGCGGACTCTCACTCACCAATAAGATCACGCAGGCCGCGCTCAATGAACTAGCTCACCTCGACGAGGACAGAACCATCGTTTGGGAACCCGGACGCCACAAAAGCCAATCCTTTGCCGATCACACCAATGGCCGCCACTACGATTTAACCGCCTCCGGGGTCACCGTGGGCGGCGAGTTTGTCCCCATCGCCCAGCCGCCAGACGCCGACGACATAGACGCCAACCTCGGTTGGTCCGAGCCATTCAAGACCAGTGAAGAGATCCAAGACGAGGCTCAGGACACGGCGTTCCTGCTGGTTGGAGAGGTTTTGGAAAAACTTGTTGTCTGGCTCAACGAAGGCCGGAGCCTTGAGTCTATCGGCACGCGTGCGGTCGCATTGAGTTGTCTCATTAAACCGTCGCTCCACGAGGCCACGGGACGCACACGCGGCACGATGGCAGCAGCCGCACTCAAACACGGCGTCACCCGCGCTGCGATTCAAAAGTATTGCAGAGAAGTTAAGGAACTCGCCCACGGCAAATTTCAAAGCCGTTGCCAGCGGGCCGCGTTAGTCTCCGCGGTCCGACGAGCGTCAGCCATCGCACAGCATCGGCGCGCGGGACACACGGTTAGGGCCTAGTAACAATGTTCACCGACTTGCAAGGGATTCGTTTTAAGAGTTCGCAAATGTCACCCGCTATCTATACACGCAACGAGCAAGCAAACGCAGCCACGGGGCAGCCAGAGGGCAATTGAAGGTTCTAACTCAGG
>VFKU01000334.1 GCA_009885415.1 Rhodothermota bacterium | reverse complement strand
GCTCGCCTACGAGCCGGAGCTCCGGGCCCGGCTATGCCTCACGCGCATCTTTGGCCCGGGGAATGGCCCGGTGGACGGGATCGAACTTGCCGGCGCGATCCGCCAAATGTGCGAAGTGTCGGGCTGGGCCGAGTACCGCCTGGAATTCGAAGCCCGATCGCTCGACGAGCGAGAGATCCGATTCGACACGGCCATCGACGGACAGCGGCGGCGCGAGATCCTGGCGCGATGCGGGCCGGCGGAATGGACCCGAGTCGTGACCGATCATTGTTGGCCGCTCGAGAATGAAACGGCGGAGGCATGGATCTCGCCGTCGTCTTTGGTCTACTTGAGAAGCATTCGCCTGCGCCGTCTGGTTTCGAATCCGAATCTTCGGAAACGATGACGATCCGGCGCGAGCGCACGGGCCTCTCTACTTCCGGCCGTCGAGCCAAGCCAGGACCGACTCGATGACGAAGTCCTGGTCCGCTTCGCTCAAATCGTTGTAGAAGGGCAGCCGCAAAAGCCGATCGCTGACGTGTTCGGTCACCGGGCAATCGCCCTCCTTGCCGCCGAATCGCTTGCCCATCGGGGACAAATGCAGGGGCACGTAGTGGAAAACGCTCAGGATTCCCCGCGATCTCAGGAAGGCTATCAGGGACTGGCGCTCGGCCAGACTGGGCAAGAGAAGATAGTACAGGTGATAGGCCTGCTCGCACTCCGCCGGCACACACGGTGTCCGGATGCCCCGCGCCTCGACCCGGTCCTTGAGCCGCTCGTGGTATCGCTCCCAGACCCGCTTTCGAAACGACTGAATTTTATCCCGGAACTCGAACTGGCCCCAGAGAAAAGCCGCGATGAGCTCGGAGGGCAAGTAACTCGAACCGAGATCGACCCAGGTGTATTTGTCGATCTCGCCGCGAAAAAACTTGGCGCGATTGGTGCCTTTCTCCCGGATGATTTCGGCCCGCTCGATGAGACGCTCGTCGTTGATGAGGAGCGCCCCGCCTTCGCCAGCGATGAAGTTCTTCGTCTCATGGAAACTCAGCGTCGCCATCGCGCCGAAACTGCCCAGAGTGCGTCCGCGATACTTCGCGAAGAGCCCGTGCGCATTGTCCTCGACGACGGGAATCTTGCGCGGCCCTGCGGCCTCGAGGATGGACTCCATCGCGCAACCGACGCTTCCGTAGTGCACCGGAACGATCGCCCGCGTGCGGTCGTTGATCAGCGAAGGCAATATCGCTTCGTCCAGATTCAGCGTGTCGGCGCGGATGTCGCAGAAGATCGGCCTCGCGCCGCGAAGCGCGAAGGCGTTGACCGTGCTTACAAATGTAAAAGACGGGACGATCACTTCATCGTCGGGTTCGATATTCAGCAACAGCGCCGCCATCTCGAGCGCGTGAGTGCACGAGGTCGTCAGCAGCACCTTGCGCACGCCGAGCTCCCGCTCGAGAAATTCGTGGCACCGTTTCGTAAAACTGCCGTCGCCGCTTATTTTGCCCGACTCGATCGCCTGCGCGATGTACGCCAGTTCCTTGCCGGCGAAACACGGCCGGTTGAAGTGTATGCGGATGGGAACGTCCACGCTGACCCTCTTGGATTCGTCGACTGCGCGCTGAATTGCGCGAAGTTCGCTAATCTATCAACCGGCCCTTCACCTTGGCAAGGCGAGAGCGGCCAAAGAGCAATCCCGATTCGGGCATCTGACGAGAATTCGCCCCGAGAATCAATCGTCCTTGGGGAACAATTCCACCTGGTGCTCTAAGCGATCGCCGCTGTAGATTCGCACTCTGACCGACACACGGACGCTGCCCGCTCGCGAGGTGCGCCCGTAAAACTGGAAACCGCTATCCATCTCGTCGTACTCGGGGTACTTGGCGGCGATGTCCTTGCGGATCATTCGCAAATTGGCCACGCCGAGAAATTCCTCGCCCAGCCAGATCTCGACGCGATTTACCCGCCGCTGGGAGAGGGCCCAACCGGTGACTTCCAAAATATTGCTCCGGTAGAAAGCGCAGCGGCTAATCGCCGTCTTGATGGGCAACGCCTGGGCCCCGATCGAAGCGGAAGCCGCTGGGATCTCCGGGCGCGGAAGATGCTTGATGAGTTCGTCCAGCGGGTAAGGCCGTTTCACGCCGGCCGCGGCCAGTTCCTCGGGGCGAATAGAGCGCGACTTCAGCGCCGGGATGTTGGAAGGCGCCAGGGCGCCGTACCGAATCCCGCGATACTGCTCGCCCGTTTCGATCGTTTTGGCCGTCGAAGCGATGAAGCGGTCATAGGTGGACGCTTGACGATGCACATCGAAAGTCGGATGACAGAGGTGTCCGGTCTCCACGAGTTCGTGGTATTGCGCCTGCTGGGCGTGCGCCCAAAAATCCTCGTTGTCGCGCACCTCGCTCTTGCCGTCGCAGCCGAGGAGCCAGATCTCGTCGGCGAAGGTGGCGGCCAGGGGCAGCATGTGAATGTTGAGGGTGCTGTCCAAACGCGGCGCGCCGTAGTGCAGGGTGAAATCGAAATTCGGCTCGTGGGTCGTTTGTTCGATGAGAAATACCTTCTCTTCCAGTTCGGGGTGGTGATGCAGGAAGAGCGCGCCGAAGTCGGCGGTCGTGAGAAAGGCCACGTCGCGTTCGCGCAGCGCGCGGATGAGGTCGGCCCTGAAGCGGTCCGCGTAAGCGGACACGCCGAGGTGGCTGACAACGTCGCCCGCGCAAATGAAGTGCGGGCGGAGGTAATCCAGAAGTTCGGAATTCTGGACGATCGAATTACACACAATGTTCAGCGAGTTCCCATAATCAAAATCCATCGCCGCTTCGAGCGACGGGCCCGTCCCAAATACGCAGGATCGGGTAAATCCCCGCGCCTTCAGCCGCGCCGCGAGTTCCACAAATCGCTGGCGATGCTCCGCCAGGACAAGGCTGCGGTCGAGCGCCGGCGTCAGATGCTTCCACACCAGCGAGCAATAAGCGCCGTATTCGCGGAAGTCGAGATCGTCGGTGGCGACATTTACAATCGGAATGCCGCGCAACGACGCCAGCGAACTCAACAAGGACGACGTGAAGCCCTTCTTCCAGACGAGGATGAGATCGGATCGCAGGGCACCGCGCAGGGCGGCGAGCGGCCCCGCGCGCAAACGCAAGTGGTCCTTCTCCGCCGGGGCGTCGCACATGTACTCCGGCCTCGTGCCGACGGAGACGCCTGCACGCACGGGAAAGAAAACCTCGCGGCAGATTCCGGGGACAAAAGGCAGATACCACTTCGCCCGGTACCAGTGGTTCGTAAGATCGGCGTTGGTGTCGAAGGCGGGGTAGTAACTGACGCGCCCGCGCGATTTGCCACGCGGCCTCAGCCGCTCAATCCGCCGAGCAAGAAACTCCAGCCCGCGGTTGCGTTTCCCGCGACGCGTTCCCGGCCGATTGACCTTTCGACCGGCAGCGGAAATCGCGCGATTTACCTTCTTGCGAAGGGCGCGGATCCGTTTGACCTGGCGGGTCACGAGTTCGACCGTCCGGCG
>VFKU01000280.1 GCA_009885415.1 Rhodothermota bacterium | reverse complement strand
GACGGCGCTGACGGCGATCCTCACGCCTGCGTTTCTCGTCTCGGCCTCCAGCCTGATGACGGACGTGCCGATGGTGGCCTTCTATGTATGGGCGGTCTACGCGTGGGTGGCCGGACTTGATACGCGGCGAAACTCATGGCTGGCAGCGGGCGCAGTCGCCGTCGCGCTGTCGGCCTTGTGCAAGTACTACGGGATCACGGCCGTCCCGCTCTTGTTGGTGTATGGTTTGCTCAAGCGAAAGCGGCTTGGCGGTTGGGCTGTGTGGTTGCTCATCCCCGTCGCGGTCCTCGCCGCGTTTCAGGTTTGGACTTGGCGCCTCTATGGCAGTGCGAACCTCCTCGACGCGACCCAGGTTGCGTTGAATGCGCGCTTCCGCATGAGTGAAGGCCTATTTTTTCGTCCTGCTGACGTCTTTATTTTCTTGGGCGGATCGCTTGCGCCGCTGGCGCTGTACGCGCCGCGGGTCTATCGCTGGCGCACGCTCGCCGTGGGCCTCGGCGCCGTAATCCTGCTCCTGTTTCCCCTGATCGAGGGTTATTCAGTCCTGCAATTAATGATGGGGATCACGGACCGCCTAAAGCTCGCCATGACGCTACAGATCGGAGCGATGCTCGGCATCGGCTTATTCGCGGTGTCGCTGGTGATTCCCAATCTGCTTCGGTGCCGTGACGCTGAGACGGCGCTTCTGGGTCTTTGGCTACTGGGGACCTTGGTGTTTTCGGTCAAGATCAACCACTTCGTCGATGTCCGCGCCTTGTTGCCCGCGCTGCCGGCGATCGTGATTCTGCTCGATCGAGCGATGCCCGCGGTGGCGCAGGCGCTGACCTGGCGCGCCTGGTGGCCGCTTCCCGTGTCGGCTCTTTTCACGCTGTGGGTGATGGCCGGGGACTACACCGCCAGCGACAACGCGCGCGACGGCGCCGTCCGCGCGGCGAAGATTGCGAAAGACGAAGGCACGCCCCTCTACTTTTCCGGTTTCGGCGCGTTTCACTACTACAGCGAGCGGCTCGGCGGACGGCCGGTGGACGCG
>VFKU01000799.1 GCA_009885415.1 Rhodothermota bacterium | reverse complement strand
GTAGTCGACGGTCTTGCCCTTGCCCTCGTCGCCCCATTGCATTCCAACGATGATGTAGCCCGGCATGGGGCGCCTCGCCTATTTCTTGCCCAGGAAGGGCGGATTGGGATCAATGGAGGGGTGCTTGAGCGAGGCCTCGCGCACCTGTGTCGCGCGCACCGCAAAGACCCGCTGCAATTCGCCGATCGCCTCGGACAAATTCGCCTCTTCGTCCGCCGTCAGGTTGCCCTTGGTCTTCTCGCGCAACATCATGAGCGAATCCACCATGTGCTTGGCCGCGCCGAGATCGACCATCACTTGTGTCTGGCCTTCCTCGGCCATCAGCCCCAGCGCCATCATCGTCTGCGCCGCCAGCGTCGACACGAGATAATCAAACAACGACATCTCGGCTTCTTGGAGTTCCTCGTCCGCCGCGGCCTCAGTTCCGGCCTTTGGCGCCTCCTCGATGTGGTGGCGCACTTCTTCGCGCTCGCGCTCGACCTTGGACTTCCAGTCCTCGTCGATGAAAATTTTCTTCTCGTCGTCGTGCTGCGCCATGCGGCTTGTCCTTCGATCTGTATCGCCTCGCGCCGGGCCCCGTGGGGGTGGAGCACGTCACGGCCCCGCGAACAAGGCCGATCCGTCCTGCTACCGGTGCGCCCCGCCGCCGAGCGGGGAACACGCCCTGGCGCAGAATTTCAGCCCACGCCAGGGCGTAATCAGCCGTCAGTCTACTTACTTGTTCTTGTGACGATTGGCGCGGCGCTTCTTCTTGCGCTTGTGTTTGGCTATCTTCGCGCGCCGAACTTTTCTTCCGCCTGCCAAGACCCGTTCCTCCAGTTGCCTTCGTCCAGAATTACTCGCCCCGATCCTAGATCAGCCAGTGTTCATCCGGCATCGGATGGGGGCACACTTCCTTGTCTGAAAAATAAAGAGAAATTTCGTGCTTCGCCGTGTCCACCGAGTCCGACGCATGCACCACGTTGTTTTGCATGCTCAGCCCAAGATCGCCGCGGATCGTGCCCGGCGCGGCCTTCAGCGAGTTCGTCGCGCCGTTCATCGCGCGAACGACCTCGACCGCGTTGTTACCTTCCCACACCATCTGCACCGTCGGCCCGGAGGTAATGAATTTCACCAAGTCCGGGAAGAAGGGCTTCTCCGCGTGTTCCGCGTAGTGCTTGCCGGCCAGGTCCCGGCTAATCACTTGCAGCTTCAACCCCACGAGCTTGAGGCCCTTGGCCTCATAGCGCCCGATGATCTTGCCAATCAGCCGGCGGCCGACGCCGTCCGGTTTTACCATCACAAAGGTCCGTTCCGCCACAATTCAACCCTCGATCGTGTTCATGGATTCCACTAGGGCAGGGGAGATGCACACTCCGCCGCCGCATAAAGACAGACAGACTCGTGTCCGCGATTCCGCAGGCCAAAAACTCTCGCGCCCAAACGCGGCGGACTATAGCAAAGGGCCAAAAGTGGTTCAAACCCCGGCGTCGCGGACGGGGCCGCTGGCTGACGGGCGTTGCGGCCGTAGCGCGGCCCCGGCCCGCGCGACTACGCCGTCGAGCGCCGGGCCGTCGACCGCGACGCGCACCAGCTCGCCGGAACCCAGGTAGTAGAGATAGGCGTCCTCCGGGTCGCGGCCGGTCGCGGCCCGCACCGCGGCGGCATACAGTTGCAATTGCGTCTCGTGTCGCGCCAGGCGCCCGCGAGGGGTTGTCCCCAGTTTATAGTCCACCAAAGTGCTGCCGTCCATCCACACGTCCATCACGCCGTCGAGATAAACGCCGTCGATCTCGAAAAGAAAAGACAACTCTCTGCGAAGCGCTTTCGCAGAACTCAGCCGCGGCCAGAGAGAAGAGACTTGCAGGCGCTGGAGGATGGTGGCCAATTCCAGCACGCAGGCCTCGCACTCTCGCGGCGCGGCAAAGAACTCGCGCGCTAACTCCGTGAGTGGCGGCTCGCCCGAAAAGTCCCAACGCTCGAGCAAGGCGTGCGCCGCCGTGCCCAGAATCCGGCGATCGAGCGCGCTGCCTTCCGCAGCAGCGGCGCCCGCGGTACGGACCTCCGGCGGGTACATCAAATCGAGCAACGCGCGCACCGGGAGCACGTGACCCCGCGCGACCTGTGGCGCCAGCGGCGCGGCCTGGGCGAGCTGGGTGTCGACAGAGGCGATCGCGGCGGCTTCGGCGCGGGTCGCCGCCACGCTCGCGCTCGACGCGCGACGTACCATGCGCGCCTCCCAAGTCGCGCCGCTCACAGGTGCGCCGTGCTCGAGCTTGTCCAGGCCGTAGGCCGTCTGCAGCGCGCTCATCCAGCTCCTCGATTTTGGCTTCGCCGCGCCTGCCAGCAGCAGCCGGTCGCGTGCGCGCGTCATCGCCACATACAGCACGCGCGCTTCCTCCGCCAGGTCGTCTGCCTTGTCGTGGCGGCCCAGGTGCTCCCCGAGCACGGGCCACTCCGTCGCGCCGCGGTCGCTGTGCGTCGCCACGACCAAACCCCGTCGCGGATCCACCAGGCACATCGCCGAATTCTTTCCGCCGCCGGGTGCGCGTCCCATGTCCGCGACCACGACAATCGGAAATTCGAGTCCCTTCGCTTTGTGGACGGTCATCAAGGTGACCGCCCCGCCCTGTTCCGCAAGCAGTTCCGCGTCTCCCGCCTGCAAGCCGTTGCGCGCGAGCGACGAGAGATGTTCCGTAAACGCGTGCAGCCCCGCCCGGCCTGCGCCGCCGAAGTCCCGCGCGAGGTCGGCCAGCTTGTGAATGTTGCCGGCCTTCTGCACGCCGTGATAGTGCGAGAGCAACACCGCCTCGAACCCAGTCTCCGCGAGCAGCGCGCGCATTAGCGCCGCGACGGGCCACTCGCGTCGCGCCTGGATGAACTCGATCAGCGTCCGCGCACGCCGCAAAATTTCGTTCTCGCCCCGGTCGCCCGCGTCGGTGCCGCTCCAGAATGCACGGGACAGTGTCGAGTCGCGCGTCATCCGCATCAGCGTGTCGTCCGTCACTCCCGCCAAGGGGCTGCGCAAAAAGGCCGCCAGCGCCGGCTCGTTCCACGGATCGAGCGCGGCGCTGAAGAGGTTGTGCAGATCCAAGATTTCTTGGCGCGCATAGAAACCCGACCCGGCGATCACCGTCGATCGGATGCCCCGGCGGCGCAGCGCCTCTTCGTAGATGGAGGCGTGGGTCGACGCGCGATACAAAATCGCCACGTCGCCAAAACGTGCCGGCCGCATCTCGTCGCGCGACTTGTCGTAGACCTGGACGCCGCCCGTTCCGCATAGCTCCGCGATACGGCCCGCGATGAGATCGGCCTCGTCCGCGCGCGGCTCGTTCAGCTCGTCGCCATTGTCCTCGTCAGCGACTTCCGTCTCGTCCCCCGGCGGAACCAGAAATTCGATGCAGGTCTCCTCCACGCCGGGGCGTTTGGCGGTCAGCCGGTGAAATTCGGTCTCGACCCGCGCGAGCAGTCCGCTCTCCCGAAAGAAATCGTTGAAGAACGCGATCAGCGGCGGCACCGATCGGAAGTTCTCGTCCAGACGCAGCGTCTTGCCGATCCCTTGCTTCGCCTCGGCGAAGACTTCCACGTCGGCCCCGCGAAAACGATAGACCGATTGCTTCGCGTCGCCCACGACGAACAAATCCGCGCCGTCTTCTCCGCTCAACAGTTTCGCGAGCGCGAGCTGAGCGTGGTTCGTGTCTTGAAACTCGTCGATCAGCAAATGCTCGATGCCGCCCGCGATGCGCGCCCGCGTCTCCGGTTGGTCGTGCAACAATTTCACCGTCAAGGTCAGCAGATCGGAAAAATCCAGCGCCGCGCGCGATCGCTTGGCCTCGCGGTACGCCGCCGCGACTTCGCCGAAGACCTCGATCGCATCCAGCGTAAGCTGCGCCGAAGACTTCTCGATACCGGGATCGTATTTCGGCTCGCGGTACTCCTTTGCCAGGTCCCGCAATTCTTTTGCGGCGGCCTTGACGGTGCTAATGGCGTCCTCGCTCGACCACGCCTTTTTGCTCCCGCCGGTGAGTTTCAATCCGCAAGCGCCTTCGACGCCGGCCCGTATCGACGCGACGTTGCCCCGCTCCATCATCAAATGCAGACATCGCAGGACCTCGCGCCGCAGTATTTCGGCCAGGTCTTTGGGATCGGAGCACGCTCCGGCGAATTCGCTCAACGCGGCCGCCAATCGCGCGATCTCTGGCGAGCCGGCGAGTTCTTCGTAGCGCAATCGCTGAAGGTCCTCGGCCTGCGTCAGCCAAAGCGCCGCGAGCCCCTCCGCATCCAACCCGGCGTAGGGCCGCGCAGCCTCTTCAAAGCGTGCCGTTTGGTTCAGCGTTCCGGAGAGAAAAGCCGTCACGCGCTCCAGCCCATGCTCGACCACCAGCCGCCGCGCGGCGCCCTCACCGCGATCGAGCAGCGCCGCGAGCGTCGTCTCCGCGATCTCCGCGCGCAACAGCGGCGCCTCCTCATCGGCCAGCGTCGAAAAATCCGGATCAAGCCCTGCGCGCAGCGCGTTCTCGTGCAGGAGCGACGCACAGAACCCGTCGATCGTCGTCACGCGCGCGGTCTCAATCTCGAGTTCGAGCGCGCGCCACTTGTCCATGCTGCGCGGGTCGTTCTCCGGCCGCTGGTGGATCGCTTCGCGCAGGCGCTCCTTCATTTCCGCCGCCGCCTTGCGTGTGAACGTGATCGCGACAATGCGGCGCAGCTCCACGCCCTGGTTCAGCAGGTGCATGATGCGCTCGACGAGCACCGTCGTCTTGCCCGAGCCCGCGCCCGCGTCCACGCACAGGTCGCCGTTCTCCGCGTGCGCCGCGTCGCGCTGTTGGGGGGTGAGGTCCTTTTTCATCGCCTCAGCTTCCGCTTGATGCGCGCCCGCTCAAAGCGGCACACTTTCTGGTCCGGGCAGCGCGCGCAGGGTGTCGTCGCGTGCGCGGGATGGAAGCGTCCCTCGCGTATCCCCCTTACCGCCTCCGTAACCGCGCGTTTCGCCAGAGCGATGCGGTCTTCCCAAGGCGCCTTGGGGTCGTTTCGGCGGAGCGCGACCGCCGGGTTCCGGTCATGGCCGACGGGAAGGTAGAGGGCGTCTTCGCACTCCTCGCCCGGAAACAAAATCGCTTCCGCCGCCAAAGCGTACAACGCGAGTTGAAAGACCCTTCCTTCTTTTATCTTTTTTAACGCGACGGGCGAGCTCTTGTAGTCCACCAGCCGGAATTTTCCACCTCGACGATCGACACGATCGATACGGCCCGTGAGCCGCACCTCGCCCGACTCCGTCTCCAGCACAAACGGCGGGCCGGCTCCCTCTGCCCCCCCGAGCCCGAAGGCGATCTCGAAGAGCGCCGGCGGCCAAGGCTCGGGCGCCTTCGGTTTCGGCGTTCGCTCAATCCGCAAGTAGCGCTGCAAGGTGGCGAGGGTCCGCGCGCGCTCCGCCGCGATCACGCCCGGCGACAAATTTCTAAAGCGCGACGCCACCGCATCGAAGGCCTCGCCCGCGCATTCGTCCATGGCGGCGGTGGCCTCTTCCTCTGCGATCTCGGCAACGGTCTTCCCGGCATACCGCCGGTGAAAGCGCTCGAGTGCGGCGTGCAGCACCGACCCGCGCGCGAGATGGTCGAAGGCCTGCTCCGGCGGCTCGATGGCGAAAAGCCGCAACACGCGCTCCTGAAAAAAGCGGAAGGGGCAGTCCGCGTAGGTCTCCAGTTGCGAGGGGCTGAACTCATGGACCGGGCCGAAGGACTCGCGCAGAATATCCATGTTTTCGGCATCGCCTATCGCGCCGTCGTGCGTGTCAAAGGCTTCCGATCCGTAGCGCCGTTTTTCGGTCGCGGCCGCCGCGGCGATTTTCGGAAAACAATGCGCCGCGTTGTACGTCACAGCGATGTTCTGCGCGTCGCGCGAACACCCGGCCAACTCCGGCGGAGGAACGAGTGCGTCGGCCGCGGATTCCGCCTTTCGCTCGTGCAGCGCACCCAGACGGTCCGCGATTTCGTTGAGATAAAGACTCCGCTGCACCGCCGCGCCGCCGGGAGAGAGGCGGTGCCAACTGGCGACCAGGCGCCGCCGCGCGATCGAAAACATACGTTGAAAAAGCAGTACCTCGCGCTGGTTGTGCGCCGCGGCGTGGTCCAGCGGAACGCCCGCCGCGCTCAGGTCGCTGCGATCGTCGTCCGAGTAAATCGCACTCATCTTTCGCGTCGACGGCACCAGCGCGTCCGTCAGTCCCGCCAGGAAAACGTAGTCGAAGCTCAGGTAGCGCGCCGGCTCCATGCCGAGACAGACCACCGCACCCTCGGGTGCGGCCACGCGGATAGGCGTCATGCCGAAGGCCCGCCGCAACAGCCGCGCAAACGCGCCCCGCGATATTTTCTCCGCCGCACCGGCGTGTCCGCGCTGGAGCTCGCCGAGCGTGGCATTCAGCGCGGCGACCGCGGCCTCTTCGAGCGCATGCTCATCGCCGGCCGGCATCGCGGCGACGGCGGCATCTCGTGGGCATTGAGCGATCGCGGCATGCAGCTTGTCGAGGTGCTCCGCCGCGCTCGCGGATCGGGGCTGGTCCCCCGCCAGGTGCGCGAAGCGATCAAAGGCCGCGATCATGGCCTCGCACGCGGCCTTCGCGTCCGGGACATGCTCCACCAGTCCCTTCAATTCGAGTTGCCGCGGGTCGTCGAGATAACGATGCAAACGCTCCAACCCGCCGCGCCAACCGTTGCGCGAGGGCCGCACCCGCGCTGCCCGCGCAAGAATCGGAAAGGCCCCCGCGTGTGGTGCCGCCGGCCCCGAAAACCACGGCGAGGTCAGCACATCGAGCACGCCCGCGGGCGACCAGGTCTGCGCCGCATCGAGAAAACGCAGGAGAAATCCCGCCGCAGAGCTCTCGCCGAGCGTTCGGCTCTCGAGACCCTCCAGCGGAATGCCGAACTCGTGGAAAATTTCGCGCATTGCGCCCGCGACGGTTGCGGTGTTGCGCCACACCACCGCGATCTGCGGCAGCGCGACGTTCTCTGTCCGTACGAGGCGCTTAATCCGCCGCGCGATCGTCTCAATCTCGTGCGCCATCGTGTGGCACTCGATGAACTCGACATCGTCCTCCAGCCCGGCCGGCACGGGCACATTCTTGCGGACCAGCAACGACGCCGCGATGAATTCCGACCGGCGGACCGGCGCGGGTTCCATGCCCGGTTCCACGATCTCGACCGGGTCGAAGGCCGCGCGAATCTTTTGTACCGTGCGCAGCGGCACCGCATACAGACTCTGCTGTTCGGGGTCGGCGCTGACATTCATCCCAAAGCCGAGGTCTTCGACGTGGCGCGCGATCGCCTGGATCACGCCGAACTCGGAGGGCGTGAAGTCGTCGAAGTCGTCGAGCAGCAAGCGCTGCGTCCCACCCAGGCCCGCAGGACGCGCACCCTTCTCGCATTCGATCCGCGCCAGCCAATACATGCCCGGAAGATCCACGGAACCCGAACTCTTCAGCTCGTCTTGGTACGCGGCGTAGACCTCCGCCACGATATCGTCCATCGCATGTCGCCGCCCGCGCACGCGCTGGCGAAACAACTTCGGCTCGATCGCTGCCTGCTTGATCTGTCCGATGACGCTCAGCAGGTGATCGAGGAATCCTTCCGAGTCTCCCGCGGAGCCGAGGCTTTCGAGCCGGCCCGCCGAGCGCACGCGTGCCACCGCCCGCCCGAGCAGCATCCGTTGTTCGAGCGGCCCGACCCGATTCACCGGCTTGGACGACCCGCGCAGGATTCGCTCGACGAGTTCGCCTAACGTGATCACCGGAGGATCGAGCAGGGCCGCGCGGCCACTGCGTTTCAGGATCGCCGCGGCCCGCCGTCGCGCGTAGGCTCCGCTGGGGACGATCAGCAGCGATTCGTCGAGGCGATCGAGGAGCAGCGTGTCTATCCGGTGGGCACGATCCGAGCGCGATGCGCCGCTGATCAGCCGCACGCGAGGCATGGTCTTTGCCCTCGCCTAGAGTTGGTCCGACATTATAATGTCGTAGCGGTAGCCCTGTTCGGTCAGAAAAAGCTGCCGTTTCACGCTGTAGTCCTGGTCGCAGGTGTCGCGCGAGACCATCGAATAAAAATGCGCGATCGACTCGTCGCTCTTCGGCCGCAGAATCCGCCCGAGGCGTTGCGCCTCTTCCTGACGCGATCCGAAGGTGCCCGACACCTGGATCGCCACGTTCGCGTCGGGCAGGTCGATAGCAAAGTTCGCCACCTTCGACACGATAAGCAGTTTCTCCTTGCCCTCGCGAAAGGCCTGGTACAGGCGCTCGCGTTCGCGCGTGCCCGTGCGCCCGGTGATGATCGGCGCCTGGAATTTTTCCGCGATCTCGTTGAGTTGGTCGAGGTACTGCCCGATGATCAGCACGTTGTCGTCACGGTGCTTCTCAATCAACTGCGCGCACACGTCCTGCTTGCGCGGGTTCGTCGAGGCGATGCGAAACTTCATCCGCTTGTCGGAAATCGCGTAGCGGTAGCGCTCTTCCGGCGGCAGCGGCACACGAATCTCGTGGCACACCGCCTGCGCGATCCAGCCCTGCTTCTCGAGCACTTTCCACGGCACGTCGTATTTCTTCGGCCCGATCAGTGAGAACACATCGTCCTCGCGCGCGTCTTCGCGCACCAGCGTCGCCGTCAGCCCGATGCGTCGCCGCGCCTGCAAGCTCGCCGTCGCGCGGAAGACGGGTGCAGGGAGCAGATGCACCTCGTCGTACACGATCAGGCCCCAGTTCCCCTTGTCGAACAGGTCGAAATGGATGAAGGGACTGTCCTTTGCCTTGCGATACGTCAACACCTGATACGTCGCCAGTGTAATCGGCCGAATTTCCTTCGAGTCGCCGCTGTACTCTCCAATTTGGTCCTCGGTCAGGGTCGTCTTGTCGAGCAACTCGCTCTTCCACTGCCGCAGCGCGATGGTGTTGGTCGTGAGCACGAGCGCCTGGGTCTGCATCGCGTGGATCGCGCCCATGCCCACGCAGGTCTTGCCCGCCCCGCACGGTAACGCCACCACCCCGCTCCCGCCGTGGTTCGACCCGCGCATCCAAAACGCAGCGACCGCCTCAAGCTGATACTTCCGCAGGCCGAAGGGTTTGCCGCAGAGCGCCGTCTCGCGCAGTGCAAACTCCAGCGGCGCGCCGGACACATAGCCCGCGAGATCCTCGACCGGAAACCCGATCTTGATGAGCACGCTCTTCACATTGCCGCGGTCGCCCGGCGCGATGACCATCTTATTCGGGCCGAGTTGCCCGGTCACGAAAGGCTTTACTTGGTTGTTGTTGAGCAGCTCCGAGATCAGCATCTCGTCTTCGGATTCGATCACGAGGCGGCCGTCCTCGAGTTTGTAGAGTTTCAGGCGGCCGTAGCGCGAGACGTATTCGCGAATCTCGACGAGGATGTTGTCCGGCACCTCATATTTGCTGAACTTCGCGAGGTTGCCGATGATCTCTTCGGCCTTCATGCCCGCGGCCGCGGCATTCCACAGTGAAAGTGGTGAGATGCGATAGGTGTGGATGTGCTCGGGCGACTTGATCAACTCGGCAAAGGCCGCGATCGCGTCGCGCGCATCTTCGAATTGCGGCCCGTCCGTCTCCAGCAAAATGGAACGGTCCGACTGCACGATGACCGGATTGGTGGAAGGCGCCCCCATAGCCGCGGAGTCTAACACAAAAAAGAGTGCGACGGTACGCCGGAACGCGGCGAATCGGCCGCCGGTTCACTCTTTACACGATCGCCCCGAGATGCTCTCGCGCCCGACTCACGCGCGTTCCTCTAAGTCGCGCATCGCGCGCGGCGGACCAAGCACCTCCGACAAAATAATCGCGCGCCGCACCTCGCCCGCGGTGTGAAACAGGCGCCGCCGCGCCGGCATCAGCCGCGCACGGGAGTGCAGCACCTCGGGAGAGCGCTGCGGCGTCTGCGGCTTTTGTTGTTTTGTCTTGCGTTCCATCTCCTCGCGCCAACGCCGCTCATTCTCGCGCTGCTCGATTTCGATCGGCATCGCCTCTTCGCTCTCTCGCGCCGATTGCGGACGCCCCACGTTTTTCGCGGGCGCGGTCGCGCGGCCTTGGCGCGAAGGCGGCACGGCATGCCGCGGCGGTTGCGCTTTGAGCGGCCGTTGCGACGGTCCCTGCTGCGACGCGGGGCGTTGAAACAGTGTCGGCTTCTGATATTGCGTGGGCTGGGCCGCCGCCTGTCGCGGGATGGCTGGCCGCGCGGGTTTCTGAAACTGCGTGGGTGCGTGCCGCGGGACCGGCGGCGGCAGCGGTCGCACCTCGCCGTAGTCTTCCTCCTCGTTCTGCGCCGAGGGCCCCTCGGGGTCCTCGCCCATCAGCCGCCGGATGACGTCCTCGATCCGTGGGCCTTGGGTTTCCGTCTTCGCCCGGCGTCCCGCATCGGCCCTCGGCAGCGCCACCGGAATGTCGCCGATGGGCGCGCCGTGCCTGGCGGCGTCGCCGATTTCGCGCTTCATTTCGTTCGCGCGACGCTTCGCCTTGGCCTGCTCCATCGCCTTCTGCGCGATCGACAGCACGACGATCACGATGAAGATGATGAAGCCGATGATGTTGTCGAATTGCACCGGACGCGCTCCGCGGTTATTTCTTCTTGCCCTGGTCGTCGTCCATCTTCGAGATGGAATCGCGCATGCCCGTGTCGGCGATGACGTTCTTCATCTTGTAGTAATCCATCACCCCGAGGTGCCCGCTGCGGAAGGCCTCGGCGATCGCTTTGGGCACTTGAGCCTCCGCCTCCACCAGCCGCGCTTCCATCTCGACCACCAGCGCGCGCATTTCTTGTTCGCGCGCCGTCGCCATGGCGCGCCGCTCTTCGGCCCGCGCCTGCGCGATGTTCTTGTCGGCCTCGGCCTGCTTCATCTGGAGCTGCGCGCCGATGTTGTCGCCCACGTCCACGTCGGCAATATCAATCGAGAGGATTTCATAGGCCGTGCCCGAATCCAGCCCGCGCGCAAGCACCACCTTCGAGATCGAGTCCGGGTTCTCCAGCACTTTTTTGTGCGAGGTCGCGCTGCCGATCGTCGTCACGATGCCCTCGCCCACGCGCGCGATGATCGTCTCCTCCGTCGCGCCGCCCACCAGCGTCTCGAGGTTCGTGCGCACCGTCACCCGCGCCTTCGCCTTGATCTGGATGCCGTCCATCGCCACCGCCGCCACCGTGCTCGGCCCCTTCGTCGGGTCCGGGCAATCGATCACTTTCGGCTTCACCGAAGTCTGCACCGCGTCGAACACGTCGCGTCCCGCAAGGTCGATCGCCGTCGCCTTTTTGAACGAGAGGTTGATGTTGGCCTTAGACGCCGCTATCAATGCGCGGACCACGCTGACGATATTGCCGCCGGCCAGGTAGTGCGCCTCCAACTCGTCGTAGCTGATCTCGAGGCCCGCCTTCACCGCCGTGATCCGGCTCTCGACAATCACCCGCGCGTCCACACGCCGCAGCCGCATCGCCACGAGGCGCATAAAGCTCACGTGCACACCGGCCGACATCGCTTGAATCCAGATCCCCAGGAAATTCATCGCGACGAAGAACGCGATGATGCCGAATACGACCAGTAAGACGACGACGACCACGCCCACAATTCCAAGATTCATCTTTGTACCCTCACGTTGCAGTATCTGCGCGCCACCGCACGGCGCCCAGCGCTCATACTACTCTCAAGACCGAATTCAATTCGCCCGAAAATTTAAAACGCACTATCGCTCACTCGCGCAAACGTCTTCAAAACTTCTGTTCGCTCCGGATTCCTTCGCCGCAACCAGCCGTTTGACCGCGGCCCGCGGGTCGCCCTTGCCCCGCGCGTGGGCCTCTAATTGATCGAGCGTGACCCGGGCCCCGGCCTTGTGTGCGTCCAGATACGCCGTCACCAGCGCGTTCGCGTTCAGGCCCGCCAGCGTCATTTTCACCATGCGCTCGAAGCTCACCGGAGCACCCGCCACCCGCGATCGCATGATCAGCCGGCCATAATATATATAGAGCGACACCGCGACCATCGTCGCGAGCAGCGCCGCGAACAACACCAGGACGGCCACCAAGTCGCCGGACATCACGCCGTCCGCCTGTTTTCGTCAGCGGGCGCTTCCTCGCACACCACCCGATGTCCCTCGACCTGGATGACCCGCACGATCTTCCCGGCATCGATGAAGGTCCCGTTCGAAACGGCGTCGATGCGCCGCTGTCCCAGCAGGATTGATCCGGCCGGCCGCAGCGCCGTGTGTACCGTGGCGACGCGTCCGACGAGGCTCGTGTCTTCCGCGTGCGACGCAAAACCTTCGCTCGTCTCCTGCGTCGCCTTTAGGACAAAGCCACGGCCCAAGGGTGTCTTTACCATCGCAAAAAGTCCCAAAGCGAGCACGAGCACCACGCCCGCCACTTCGCCGACCAAAATAAAAAGCCCATACTCCGGAAAGCGGTTCCAGCCGATCGCGATACTCGCGACAATCAACACGCTGCCGACCACGCCCAAGACAATCCCCGGAACGAAAAACTCCGAGAAGATCAGCGTCACGCCGGCCGCGAAAAGCAGGATGACCGGCGTCATGCGGCGGCGCCCCCCGCGGGCCCGGCCGCGCCGAGCGACTCCAACAACGAGATCAACTGGCCCACCTCCACGCGAATCGCCTGCATTACCTTCATCTTGTCCGCCGGGTCGTTCGGATCGGTCTCGCGTTGTGCTTCAAAAGTCCCGATCAGGCCGTCGCCCGCCGGAAACAACGCCCGCGCTTGCCCCAACAGCTTGTTGTAGCGCTGGATGAGCGGCGTGCAACTGTAGTACCCGGCGCCCTGCTGATGCAGCACCACCGACTCTTCCAGCAGGTGCTTGAGCATCCCGATGATCGCCATGCGCGCATCCATCACGTCGCTCCCTCGATGCGCTCGACCACGATGCGCGTGCCGTCCACCTCGATAATCTCCACCGCCGTGCCCTCGGGAATGAACGCGCCGCGCGTGACCACCTGCAAGGTCGCCTCGCCAAAGCGCGCGCGCCCCGCAGGGCGCAACATACTCGTTGCCTTGCCGCGCAAACCCAGCCGCGGCGCGGCGGCCGCCTGCACCGGCGAAGTATACCCTTCCGCGCTCGGCTGCGCCGCGCTCAAGACCAGCGCGCCGTACAGCGGCGATCGGGCGAACAATTTCCACGTCCCGATCACAAACACGCCAAACGACACAATCGCCACCATCAAGGTGTACACCACCTCGTTGAGCCGGTCGTACTGCCAGCTATATTGCGGAAAAGTAAAACTCACCAACGCGAGATACGTGCCCACCAGTAGACAAAGAATCCCCGCAATGCCCGGGACGCCAAAGCCGGGAATGACGAAAAACTCCAGCAGGATCAGCGCCAG
>VFKU01000800.1 GCA_009885415.1 Rhodothermota bacterium | reverse complement strand
GCGACTACGAGACCGCCGAAATGGCGATCCGCTCCAGCCTCACCGGCCACCTGGTGTTCAGCACGCTCCACACCAACGACGCCGCCGGCACCGTCACGCGCCTCGTCGACATGGGCGTCGAGCCCTTCCTGATTGCGAGCACCATGATCGCCTCGATGGCCCAGCGGCTCGTCCGTAAAGTCTGCGAGCAGTGCGGCGAGCCCATCCGGCCGACGCAGGACATGATCGACGAACTGCGCCTGCCGCCGGAGGAGATCGCGAAGGCGACTTTCCGCCGCGGCAGCGGATGCGACGCCTGCCGCCACACGGGATACAAGGGCCGCCTCGCGATTGCGGAGATCCTCGCGTTCTCGCAGCCCATCCGCGAACTCACGGTCAAGGGGGCGACCTCCGGCGAGATCAAGCAAAAGGGCCGCGCGCTCGGCATGACCACCCTGCGCGACGCCGGCTGGTCGCGCGTGAAGGCCGGCCAGACCACCATCGAAGAGGTCTTGCGTGTCACCGCCGACTCCGATATTCTCTTCGAGTGACCCGGCGACCATGGCCAAATTTCAATACAAAGTGAAGCGCGGCGCGGAGGCCGTCAAGACCGGCACGCTCGATGCCGAGAGCCGCAGCGCCGCCGTCGCGCAACTCCGCGACATGGGCTTCTTTCCGATCTCCGTCGAGGAATTCACCGGTAAAGAGAAGACGGAAAAGAAGAAAGAGAAGTCCTCCGGAAAAGAACGCGCGAACGCCGCGCCGCGCGAGACCAGCGCCGCGATGCCCGCCGCGTCGCTCTTCGCCGCGCGCCGCCGCATTCGCCTCAAAGATCGCAACTGGTTCTTCCGGCAACTGGCGACGCTCTTGCAAGCGGGCATGCCGATTCTCCGGGCGCTCGGCACGCTGCGCGATCAGACGCCGCCCGGTCGCCTGCGCGCCATGATAGAGGGCCTCCACGAAGCGGTGCAGCAAGGCAGTAGCCTCGCCGACGGACTCGAAAAACGCCCGGACGTGTTCCCTACGATGTACGTCAGCCTTGTGCGCGCGGGCGAGGCCGGCGGCATGATCGAGGAGGTCCTCTGGCGCATTGTCACTTTCGGCGAGCAGGACGAGGATCTGCGCGGCAAGGCCGTCTCCGCGATGATTTATCCGGCGTTTCTGACCGTAATCAGCGGCCTGGCCGTCTTTATTCTGGTGTCTTTTGTGTTCCCGAATTTCGTCGAAGTGTTCAACGACTTCGATGCGAAACTCCCGGCGATCACGCTCTTCGTGATGGCCCTTAGCGGCTTCATGGGAAAATTCTGGTGGGCCGTGCTGATCGGCGTCGCGCTCCTCGCGACCTCCCTGCGCGCCTACCGCCGCTCGCCCGCCGGCCGCCGCTCGCTCGATACGCTCTGGCTGAAACTTCCGCTCATTTCCGGGCTCGTCCAGCGCTACGAAATGGCGAAGTTCGCGCGCACCCTCGGCACCCTCTTCGACAACGGCGTGCCCGTGCTCACCTCGCTCCGCATCACCGCCGAGACGCTGAGCAACACGATCATTCGCGAGGAGGTCCAACGCTTGCAGGCCGGCGTATCCGAGGGTGCGAGTATCAGCGACGGTATGCGCAAGGCCGCGCATTTCCCTCCGCTGGTCGTGAATATTTTCGCCGTGGGGGAGGAGAGCGGCCGCCTCGGAGAAGTCACGCGCCGCCTCGCCGACGCCTACGACATCGAAGTCGATCGCGCCGTGAAAGCGGTGACCGCGCTGATGGAGCCGGTGATCATCGTTGTCATGGGTGTGATCGTCGGCTTTCTCGTGATTGCCATGTTGTTGCCCATGTTGACCTTAAGTTCACAAGTGCATTGATGGAGGTTGCGATGAAACTCAAGAGATTTTGCACACAGTTCGCGCGCAGCGAGAGCGGCTTTACGCTCATCGAACTGATTCTGGTCACTGTGATCATTGCGGTGCTCGCCGGGATGGTCACCCTCTCGCTCCGCGGCACCTCGCGCGACGCGAAGATCCGGGCCGCGCTCGGCGACATCAAGAATTACCAGACCGCACTAGACATGTTTGCGCTGGCCAACAACGACAAATACCCCAAGACACTGCAGGAACTAGCGAGCGGTAAGAAGAAGTACGTGCGCGATCTCCGCCCGGATCCCTGGGGCAATCCCTACGTCTACCTGATGCCGGGCAGCAAGTATCCGGAGTCCTTCGACTTGTTCTCGATGGGCCCCGACGGAACGCGCGGCACCGCGGACGACGTCGC
>VFKU01000026.1 GCA_009885415.1 Rhodothermota bacterium | reverse complement strand
CCCATCTGGACCACGCCCTCTCTCGATCCCGTGCGTCGCCTCATCTACGTCACCACCGGCAATCCCGGCCCCGATTACGACGCCACCGTCCGTCCCGGCGACAACCTCTGGGGCGATTCGATCTGCGCCATTCGCGCCGACGACGGCTCCCTCGCCTGGGGATTCCAATACATGCCCCACGACACCTGGGACTACGACGGCGGCACGCCCCCGCTCCTCTTCGACATCGAGTGGAAAGGCGCGAAGGTCCCTGCCGTCGGACTCTTCACCAAGATTGGATATTTCTATCTGCTCAACCGCGAGACTGGCGAACTCCTCAAAGTCTCCGAGCCCTACGTGCCTCAAGAAAATTTTCTAAAGCCACCCACGTCCGACGGACTCCTCATCGCGCCCGGCAGCGCCGGCGGCACCAACTGGTCCCCAGCGTCCTTCAGTCCCAAGACCGGCCTCGTCTACTCCGCCAGCATGCACTGGCCCATGAAAATGACCACTTTCCCGGGCCAAGAGCGGCGCGAACGCGGAAGTTACCAAAGCGGAAATGCATCCTTCACCGGCGACAACATCGAGAACTGGGGAATTCTCAACGCCATCAACCCCATCACCGGCAAAGTCGTCTGGGAGACGAAAACAAAACAACCCCTCTTCAGCGGCGTCATCACCACCGCCGGCGGACTGATCTTCGCCGGTCAGACCGACAACAGCTTCGACGCCTGGGAGCTCGCAAACGGCAATCACCTCTGGAGCTATCAGACCGAAGCCGGCGCCAATGCCGCTCCCATCACCTACACGCTCGACGGCAAGCAATACGTAGTCGTAGCCGCCGGCGGCATCCGCTACCTCCGCCGCGATCGCGACAATCCGCCCCAAGCCGACGCGATCATCGCGTTTGCCCTAAAATAAAACGGCACCCCGGTAGGGGCGGGTCATGATCCGCCCTACCGGGGTGCGTGCCGCGTTCTAGTGTCTAATTCGCCGGCGCCAGGTTCGTATTCCAGATGTCGCGGTGCATCTTCCACTGGCCGTCGATCTTTTTCCAGATCACGATGTACTTCACCACATCCACGCTCTTGCCCGACGCGTCGAACATTTCCGCCTGGCCCACTTCGATCGCCGTGTCGCCGTGTTGCTCGGCCTCGACCGTCGTGAATTTGGCCGTCGTCCCCGGGCCGGCGTCGATCGCCGTCTGCCAGAAGGCCTTGATCGCGGGATTGCCTTTGATCGGCTCGGAGCCCGTTGGCAAGACCTGCGCGTCCGCCGTGTAGCGCGCGGCCATGCCCGCCCCGTCCTTCTTTTCCCACGCCTTCACGAATAACGCGTTCGACGCTTCCATCGCCGCCTTCACGTCCTCCGCCCCGCGCACCGCTGGCGCGATCGCCAGCAGCAGGGCCGCCACCATCAACACACCCGCGCCATACCCGAGAATTTTTTTCATGAGCGTTCTCCCTGTCTTGGAACATTCCGACAAACGCGAAGCGCCCATCCTAGGGCGACTTCGCGCCATTGCACTTTACTCTATTGCGTGGCGGCTTCCAACGCGACCGACACCAGAATTCCCGCGCCCATCTTCAGTCGCGTGTCCGCGCGGTCGCCGTTGAACGCGATCTCGAGATAGCCCGAACTCCCGAAGAGCGCCAGCGGATGCCGCAACTCGACGTCCGTGTACGCCTCGGAAAGCCCACCCACCTTGAACTCGCCCACCTTGATCATCGTGACCGCGCACCCGTCCAGCAGCGAGCGGTGGATGTTCGTCACCAGCGATCCAAATCGGTTCACGTGAATCGTCTGCCCCGTGATCAGGCGATTGCCGTCCCGCTTCGCGCGAGGCAAATCCAGCTTCGCCACTTTCTCGATCCGCTCGCCGACGTCCTGCAAGGCCCCGCCCCCGGCGAGAAACGCCGCCGCCGGCGCAAACACGTCCCGCGCAAAATACGTCTGGTTACCCTGCGATAGATTCAGCGCGGGGTTCGTGATCGCCCGCGCTTCGTCCACCACGTAACGGTCCGCCAACAACGTCAGCACGCCGTTGTCCGGGCACACAAAATGCTGCCCGTTCAGCGACGCCGCGATCGGACGCGCGCCCGAGGCCACCGCGACAATATGAATCGTCCCCGCCGGGAAATACGGCGCCGCGGTCGAGAGAAACAGCGCGCACTCCGCCACGCCCTGCCGCGGAATCTCGTGGCTCAGATCGACAATTTGCACACCGGGACACCGCGCACACAGCACCCCTTTTGCGGACGCCACATACGGCTCACGCTCTTCAAAATCGCTCGTCAACGTCACGATCGGCGGCATACCCGTCTCCACACTGCGTCGCTCACATGAAACCGCACGAAGCCTAGCCCGAAGCCCTTACAATGCGCAATCCCTCGGTCTCGAATTTCGCTCCAAGGTCATCAATAGCCAAGACACGGCCGTATATCCCGCAATACGAAAATTTCTCGTATCACAAAATCTTGCGGTCCGATATTAAGAGGCTCCTTCCTTCAGTCGCCGAATCGCTCGCCTTCGGGTAAAAAACCATTGACAAGAGACAAGGTCTGGTTGTATTCTCTGCTCTCGTGCCAAATTGGTACGGATTCGCTTGCGGGGCGGATGTAGTGGCTGCGGATGTTTCCCGAATTCGATGGTTTATCGCCGCGAATTTACTGGATCTCATGTCCGGTACTCCTTACGCACCGTGCCGAGACTGGGCTGTTCCGGTTCTGGCGCCGCAAAGGCATCGAATCAAGATTGGGTCAGGAGGAGTAGCAATGACAAGAAAGAACGTAGTGCGAGCAGCAGTTGTGACGGGCGTCGCGGCGCTCGCGGTGCTCGGGTTCCGGGCGATGCAGCCGGGCGCGCATGAGGCGAACAAGGCTTGGGCGGCCCCGGCCGAGAAGACCCTGATCTGTCACGCCAACGGCAACGGCGGATTCGTCAGCATCAACACGAAGTCCCTCACCGACCTCGGCGCCACCGGCCACTTCGACGCCAACGGCAACCCGGCCCAAGGACATGAGCAGGACTACATCAGCACCGACGGCAACTGCGACTGCACCGACGGCACGCTGTAAACACCACCGAACGCTCGCGCTTCAAAAACACCGGCCTGCGCTCGTACAGGGCGTAGGCCGGTGTATTCATTTTCAGCGCGGCCGGACTTCCATCGCTCACATAATCGCGCAGCGGCGTGTTCAGCAAGAACGTAGACTCACGCCCACCAATATCTTGTTCATATCCCGAGGCGTGCTTCAACTACGTCGCCGCACCGATCCAATTGCTAAACCTCACAACACCTGCCGATCCAGATTCCGATACTGAATCGCCTCGGCGACGTGGTTGTCGCGAATCGTGTCGGAATTATCGAGATCGGCGAGCGTCCGCGCGGCGCACAGCACCTTGTCGTAGGCCCGCGCGCTGAAGCCGAGCTGATCGATCGCATTCTGCAGCAGCGTGTCCGCGCCGGAGGTGAGTACGCAGAATTCGCGGATGATACTTGGCGTCTTCGATCCTCACTGAACAGACGTGATCGTCGCTTGCCGAATCGTGAGCCTCCATTTTCCGTCGGAGTCTTTCCGCCAGACATCGGTGAAACGACGGCTAACGGTCTTGCCCGCATCGGGGTTGGCTGTGCCAGCTTTTGGCTTTATGACCTCGCCGCCCATGATGACGACAAGGTCGTCCCGCAAGTCCAGCGCCTCGACCGTCTCGTCTGCCGCTTCATAGTTCATCCGCCCCGCCTTAAAGAGGCCGAGAACTGCCTCCTTGCGCGAGACTTGGTTTCTCGGTGAGTTAACAATCAGGTCGTCCGCAAACAGTGCCGCCACTGCTTCGGCGTCTTGCGCAGAAAAGGCCTCATCCAGTTTCTTTCGGGCAGCCAACGCCTCGGCTACCTTCGGCGTCTTGGCAGTGGCAGCTACTTCTTCAGAGGCAAATTTCATTTCAGCAGTTCCTGCAGACAACCAAAGAAGATTCACCATCCCGATCATTCCTGCCAATACAGTAAACCGATGCGTGCTCAACATGTTTCTTCCTCCTACGAAGGTTCGACAATTCGGGCGAGCAAATTGTGTGAAGGACTATAACACCTGCCGATCCAGATTCCGATACTGAATCGCCTCGGCGACGTGGTTGTCGCGAATCGCGTCGGAATTATCGAGATCGGCGAGCGTCCGCGCGACGCGCAGCACCTTGTCGTAGGCCCGCGCGCTGAACCCGAGCTGATCAATCGCGCGCTGCAACAGGGTCTCCGCGCCGGGCGCCAGCGTGCAGAATTCACGCGTCGCGGCCGCATTGAGATGCGCGTTGCACGCAAAGGCCCCGCCATACCGCGTGCGCTGCACGTCGCGCACGCGCTGCACCGTCTCACGCACTTCCGCGCTCGTCGGCCCACTCTTTCCCGAGCCCGCAATCTCGTCGTAGCTCAGCGCCGGCACCTCGACGTGCAGATCGATTCGATCCAGCAGCGGCCCCGACAGCCGCGAGGTATAGCGTTGGATTTCGCCGACCGAGCACCGGCATTGCTTTTTCGGATCGGTTCGGTAGCCACAAGGACATGGATGCGTTGCCTTTTTGCCATCCCGCACTAATCGCGAAAAAACCCAAAGAATCCACATATCCATCCGAATTACGGAGAATCGGTGACCATATCCGAGCCCGCCGCTTGGACCTCCGAATCTTCCAGAAGGATGTTGCAAAACGAATCGGCGTCACCACCGACACCATCACTAACTGGGAAAAGAACCGCTCCAATCCGATCCTCCGGACCTGGCCAGCGGTCATGCGGTTCCTTGGCTACGACCCTCGACCGGACGGCCGGACCATCGGGGAAAGACTTCGACTTCGCCGGAAGGGCCTCGGTCTCTCTTGGGCCGAAGTGGCCCGAATCATAGGCGTGGATCCATCAACGCTCTCCAAATGGGAACTCGGAAGGCGGACGCCTGTAGGAATTTATCTGGAGAAAGTCAACCGCTTCCTACTTGAATTATAGGCGGTTAGCCTAACGGATCAGCGCAAATTTCGACATCGCCGACAAACGCAGGCGAACTCCTAAGTCATTGCCCCGCAATAGGTACGAGTTTTCGGCGGGGACACTAATTGTTGCGGCCTTCCAGCAACGCATCAACCAATGAGTACGTCCGTTCCGGTTCCCGGTAGTCCCATCCGCGGCGGACCGCACATTTGAAACGGAACCACGAACACAGATCGTTCGGATGCGTGTTCTGCCACTCGTGTTCCAACTGACTTTCCAATTCCTCGTTCCACATGGAGAAGTGCCGGACATAGTGATGGCGCGCGAAATACCCGAATCGATATGCCGGTTCGACTTCCTCGAATGTGGGGATATCCGGCGCGTATAGGACATTGCTGTTGCACGAATACCAGCAATCTTCAGCCGGATCGCCGTTCTCCAAATCGTTCCTGATCTGCTCCCAATCGCGGCGGAACATTTCTTTCATCCGCAACCAAGGAGTCTTTCGATGCGGGTCGCGCCAGCGCGCACTGCGGTCTGATCTCATTCGCTTTTCCCCTCCCCCCATCGGTCCGCGAACGTCATACCTTCGTGTGACGCGTTTTCTTTCGCGGCCCGTTTGAACTCACCCCTAACATTTGTCCATTTTGAACTCAGTACCGCTCTGCTTTGTCATATTTTTCGTAAAACTTTGGTAAAAACCCGTACGCGAGCCGTTGTCCCTCGCAAACGATAGATCGTGAAGGATTCACGCAGAAATGGGAATCTGTGCCGATCGATCTGCCCTTCCGTGCTATAGAATCTGACGGTCGAGGTTCCTGTACTGGATCGCCTCGGCGACGTGTCGCTCCTCGATTTTTTCCGCGTCACCCAGATCAGCCAATGTCCGTGCAACGCGCAACACCCTGTCGTAGGCGCGGGCGCTGAAGCCGAGGCGGTCGATCGCGTTTTGCAGAAGAGTCTCCGCGCCGGGCGCAAGCACGCAGAATTCGCGCGTCGCCGCTGCGTCGAGGTGCGCGCTGCACGAAAAGGCCCCGCCGTAACGCGCGCGTTGAACGTCGCGCACGCGCTGCACCGTCTCACGCACCTCCGCGCTCGTCGTCCCGCTCTTGCCGGAACCCGCGATCTTGTCGTAGCTCAGCGCGGGTATTTCAACGTGTAGGTCGATGCGATCGAGAAGCGGCCCCGAAATTCGTCCGGTGTATCTTTGTATCGCTCCAATAGAGCACCGACACTGTTTTTTGGGATCCGTTCGATATCCACACGGACAGGGACGCGTTGCCATTTTGCCATGCCACCCTGAATTCAAAAAACCAATGATTCCGCCTATCCGTCCGAATTACAGACAGTCGGAGACCATATTTGCGCCCGCAGGCTGGACCTCAGTCTGTACCAGAAGCAACTCGCTCAGCGCCTCAGTGTGACCACAAATACCATCACCAACTGGGAGAAAAATCGTTCCACTCCGGACCTGCGAACGTGGCCTGCCGTGATCCGGTTTCTCGGCTACGATCCTCGACCGGCCGGCAAAAGTATCGGCGAAAGGCTTCGACGTCGCCGGAAGGGTCTCGGTCTCTCTTGGGCCGAAGCGGCACGAATCATAGGAGTGGATCCGTCGACACTTTCCAAATGGGAACTCGGAAGGCGGACGCCTGTAGGAGTCTATCTGGAGACAGTCAATCGCTTCCTATTTGAAATATAGGCTGTTACGCCAACGAATCAGCGCTAATTTAGACATAGCCGCCATCCTCAGACGAGCGTTATGAGTCATTGCCCCGCAATAGGTACGAGTTTTCAGGATGGACACGATCCGACCCGTTTACTAGCGCTTTGCCGATTGCCTGGCCGGTGTTGCGGGAATGCGGTTACATTGAGACAATACACGGTAGCCATGGAAAACCCTCCTCAAACCGACCACGAAATTCCACATACCGAGGAACTCTCGCTGCATCGAATCGTGGCGTACGCGCGCGAGAACAAGGCGTCGGATATTCACCTCAATGTCTCGCGGCCTCCGGCGATCCGCGTTCAAGGCGTGCTGAGATTCACGGAAATCCATTCGCTTACCGAAAGCGACATGATGCGATTTCTCGGCGAGATCATGACTCCCCAGCAAAAGCAGTTGTTCCTTGAGTCGGGCGATGCCGATTTGGCAGTCAGTTTTCCCCACCTCGGGCGGTTCCGCGTGAATTGTTATCGGCAGCGCGGCACGACGGCACTGTCGCTACGGCACATCGAGGCTCACGTGCCGGACTTCCAGTCGCTCCACCTACCCAAGATGGCGATGGAACGCATTGCCGACCTTCCGCGCGGCCTGGTACTGGTCACGGGAACGACCAGCAGCGGAAAATCGACCACACTTGCCGCGATCATCGACCGAATCAACGCCACCCGGCATGCGCGCATCATTACGCTTGAAGATCCCATCGAGTACGTTCACACGGATAAGAATTGCAGCGTGAGTCAGCGCGAGGTCTCGATTGACACGAAGGATTTCAAGACGGGCCTACGGGCCATCCTTCGAGAAGATCCGAACGTAATTCTCATTGGCGAATTGCGAGACGCGGAAACATTTGAGACGTGCCTTGGGGCCGCTGAAACTGGCCATCTCGTCTTAAGTTCGCTCCACACGACGAACGTTACTATGACCATCAACCGCATTCTCGACATGTTCCCGCCGGTGCACCATGCGCAGATCAGGTCGCAGCTTGCGCTTCAACTTCGCGCCGTTGTCTCGCAACGTCTTATCCCATCCGTTGACGGCAAAGGCCGCGTCCCCGCGGTCGAGGTCATGTTCAACGAGCCTGGCGTCGCCTCCCTCATCCGAGACAATCAGATCGAGCGAATACCCAATGTCATCGCCGACGGCGGAGACAGCGGCATGCAGACCTCTTGAGCTGACGACGGATTGCGGACTCTTTCT
>VFKU01000012.1 GCA_009885415.1 Rhodothermota bacterium | reverse complement strand
TTTCGACGCGCAGGGGTGCGTCGCTGCGCAGGGTGAGCACGGGCGCGTCCGCCGCGAGCAGAATGCGGACCGGCTCGGATTCGAGATGAATCGGCGACAGGATCTCGGCGGATGCAATACGAGAAAATATCTCAACACAGAGACACAGAGATCACAGAGAAACCCAAAGGCCGGTGTTTTTCTCTGTGTACTCTGTGTCTCTGTGTTGCGATCTTTTCCCGTATTGCATCCGCCGAACCCCCGCCGCCGATTCATCTCGAGTCCGAGCCGGTCCGCATTCTGCTCGCGGCGGACGCGCCCGTGCTCACCCTGCGCAGCGACGCACCCCTGCGCGTCGAAAGCGCCGGAGGTGCGAATCGCGCCTTGCCACCGGGCACCTATTCATTTCGCGCCGGCGCCTCCACGCCGCCGCGCATGCGCCACCACCTCATTGCGAGAACCTTCCAGATCGCCGAGGCCGCCGCGCGCGACGCCTTGCTTGCCGCGCGCCGTGCCGAGGGCTTTGCGCCCGAAGTGATCACCCTGGGTAAGCGAATCGCCGCCGGCGACCGCACGCTGGACACGCGCATCGACTGGATGTCGCTCGCGAACGAGCCAACCGCCGCCGCCGCCGAATCGCGCCGGAAAAAACTTGTCCAACAAAAATTCTCTCCTTGGATCCAGGCCGAAGTCGTTGCGCCCGGCCAGGGGGCGATCCAGGTCCGCGCCGCGGATGGCAGCGTAGTCGGTGCCTTCGACACACCGCTCACGATCACCGCCGACGGCCCCATCGAGCTCGCCGAGGTGCAATCGAGCTACTGGGGCGGCAAGCCTCGTCCGCTGTCGTTCACCGGCCGCATCGAGTTCCGTATCGGCGCGAAGGGCAAACTCGACGCGATCGAACAGCTTCCCCTCGAAGACTACTTGCGCGGCGTGCTCCCCGCAGAGATGAGTCCCTCCTGGCCGGCCGAGGCGCTCAAGGCGCAGGCCGTTGCCGCCCGCAGCGACGTCGCCGCAGGGCTCGGCGGAAGATTCTCGCTCGAAGGCTTCGATTTCTTCGCCACCGAACGCTCGCGCGCCTATCTCGGTGCGACCGGACGTTCGCCTCAGACCGACGAGGCCCTCCGCGCCACGACAGGCGAAATTCTGGAGCGCCAGGGACGCGTCGGCTCCGCCGTCTTCTCCGCAAACTGCGGCGGCTGGACGGAAAACAACGACACCGTCTGGGCCGGCCCGCCCGACGCTGCTCTGCGTGGCGTGCCCGATCTGCCCCGCGGCGTCGGCCGCAAACTCTCTCCCGCCCGCGCCGACAAATGGCTGCATGCCCGGCCCGACGCCTGGTGCGCCGTGGATGACACGTATTTCCGCTGGAAACGCAGCTACTCCGAGCCGGAATTGCGTGCTATCATCAACAAAGGGTCGGCGGTCGGTCGTATCGAGGAGATCGTCTTGGGAGAGCGCGGCGTGAGCGGCAGGCTGAAGACGGTCCGCGTCCGCGGCAGCCAGTCAACCGCCACATTCACGCGCGAACTCAACATCCGCCGCGCTTTCGGCGGCCTGCCGAGCGCGCTCTTCGTCGTGATGAAATCCGGCGCCGGTGCGAAGACGCGCTACACCTTCACCGGCGGCGGACGCGGCCACGGCGTCGGCCTGTGCCAGCAGGGCGCGCGCGGCATGGCGTCGCACGGTATCGTCTACCGCGACATTCTCACTCACTACTACTCCGGCGTCACGCTGGTCCGGTGCGACTAGATGGACCTCCGCGCTCTCCAACGGAAACCCTCGCGCAACATCATCGGACTCATGTCCGGCACCTCTTGCGACGGCGTCACCGCTGCGCTTGTGCGCGTCAAGGGCACCGGGCCCGCAATCGTGATCAAGCTGATCGCCTGCGAAAATTTCGATTTCGACTCCGAACTCCGCACCCGCCTGCTCGCGCCGCGTATGGATGCGCGCGAAGTCTGCGCCCTCAATTTCGAGATGGGTCGCCGTTTCGCCAATGCCGCCGCCGCCATGCAGGCCAAGGCCGCGCTCGAGCCCGCCGAAGTCGATCTCATCGCCTGCTCCGGCCACACGCTCGCGCACCTCCCCCCGCGCCGCTCCGATCAAATCGGCACGCTGCAAGTCGGCGAGACCGCGGTCATCGTCGAGCAGTGCCGCGTGCCGGTCGTGTCCGACTTTCGCACGCGCGACATGGCCGCCGGCGGCCAGGGTGCGCCGCTCGTGCCCTATGCCGACTGGATCCTCTTCCGCCGTCCCGAGCGCACCTCGCTCCTGCTCAACATCGGCGGCATCGCCAACGTCACCGTCGTCCCGCCCGAGATGAAGGACCTGATCGCCTTCGATACCGGCCCCGGAAACATGGCCATCGACGGCGCCATGCGCCTGCTCACCTCGGGCAAGGAGCACATGGATAAAGACGGCGCGATGGCCGCGCGCGGCGTGGTGATTGACGAATTCCTCGACTACCTCCTCGGCCATCCCTACTTCAACGAGCCGCCGCCCAAGAGCACCGGCCGCGAGGACTTCGGCCCGGAGGTCTACCTGCGCGATGCGATCGCCAGCCGCCGCGACCGCAAGCCGGAGGACATCATTGCGACGGTCACGACGGCGGTCGCGTATAGCATCGTGCGCGCGTTCAATCGCTTCGTGAAGCCGAACTACGAAGTCACGCGCTTCATCATCGGCGGTGGCGGCGCGCACAACTCGACCCTGCTCAAGCGCATCAAGGCCGGCCTCCCCGGCCTCACCGTCCGCCTCACCGACAGCTACGGCATCCCCGCCGACGCCCGCGAGGCCGTCGCCTTCGCCATCCTAGGCAACGAAACCATCTGCGGCACGCCCTCGAATGTCCCGCAAGCGACCGGAGCGAGCCACGCCTGCGTCCTAGGCAAGATCACGCCGCCGTAACAGGGTCGACACAGTAAAACTGTGGAGGAAACTTGATGCTTTCGCGTGAGGCAATAGTCCGATATTTTCGCAAGGAGTTTCAGATCCCTCGAGATCTTCTGAAGATTAGTCTGTCTCTCACCATCCTCGCGGTGATCGGGTTGGTGGTTCTTACCTGGTCTCTTTACTACGATTCCGCGTTTTGGCAACTGCGTGCCAGATCGATGGCGAACATCGCGGGGATGCAATTGGCAGACAATGATTACCTCCGAGGGGTGCGGCGTCAACTTCGGTCGGCACCGGGGGACCGCGACGGCATTCTTCGGAAAACGCAAGAGACGATTGAGGGGGTCGAAGTTTGGGAATGGACGTACGGACCAGTAACCCACGATGTTTCCAAGCTCAAGATTTCCGCCAAGCTGTGCGCTGACGACGTAGTAGGCGGATACAACGGTTATTGGAAATGGCGGGCGCGGCAAGAGCAGATCAAGAACGAGCGAAAGCCCGCCAATTAAACCTAAGTTGGAGCGTCCAGCGCCGTTGAACTACCAGGCTAACGGGTGCGCATAACAATCCCTCATTTCGGGCGTGCGCGGCCTGTGACTGCTGAAAGCTCCGGTTTGTCATCCCCGCGAAAGCGGGGACCTCTCGACATTCGATGCGCTCGGGTAGAGGAGAGGTCCCCGCTTTCGCGGGAATGACAAAATGGCGAGCGACTGGTTGAAAATGACGGACCGTAGCGACGGAACTGAACAGATATGAAAGCTCGCGATCTAATCCAGCTCGGCATTCCCCGCGGCGAGTGCGTCGACGCGGCGCGGGCGGCGTGCATTAAGGCGGCGCAGGGTGGCATGAAGAAGCGCGTGATCGCGGATCTCGTCGCGAGCGTGGCCGCGCATCCGGACCGTTATACGGACGACGCCATTTTCGGCGCTGTCGCGCAGAGGCTGATCGCCGAGCGTGCGGCGCCGGGTGCCTTCACGCCGCGCGAGTCCGGCGCGCCGTATCGCCAGTGGGGCCGCGACCTCGACGAGAATTCCGTGCAGCAGATGCAGCGCGCCTGCGAGCTGCCGATCGCGGTGCAGGGCGCACTCATGCCCGACGCGCACGTGGGCTACGGCCTGCCGATCGGCGGCGTGCTCGCCACGCAGAACGCGGTCATCCCCTATGCCGTCGGCGTGGACATCGCCTGCCGCGTCAAGCTCACCGTGCTCGATCTCCCCGTCAATTCGCTCGAGCGCCGCACGGATCTTCTGCGCGACGCGATCGAGAGCGAGACGCGTTTCGGCGTCGGCGCTTCGTTCAAACTGAAGCGCACGCACGAGGTGCTCGATGCCGACTGGAGCGTCTCGCCCATCACCCGGCGCAACAAGGACAAGGCCTGGGCGCAGCTCGGCACCTCGGGCAGCGGAAACCATTTCGTCGAGTTCGGCGTGTTCACCGTCGAGCACAGCGAGCCGCTCGGCCTCGCGCCGGGGCGCTACCTCGCGCTGCTCAGCCACAGCGGCAGCCGCGGGACGGGCGCGGCCGTCTGCGACCACTACAGCAAAATCGCCATGGAGAAGCACCGCGAACTGCCGAAGGAGTTGATCCATCTGGCGTGGCTCGACCTCGATTCCGCCGCCGGCCGCGAGTATTGGGAGGCGATGGAGCTGATGGGGCGCTACGCCTCGGCGAACCACGAGTTGATCCACAAGCACATCCGCAAAAAGCTCGGCGCGGAGGTGCTGCTCGACGTCGAGAACCACCACAACTTCGCGTGGAAGGAGCGGCACCACGGCCGCGAGGTCATCGTGCACCGCAAGGGCGCGACGCCCGCGGGCGAGGGCGTGCTCGGCGTCATCCCAGGCAGCATGGCGAGCCCCGGCTTCGTCGTGCGCGGCCTCGGCAACCCGATGTCGCTGAACAGCGCGGCGCACGGCGCAGGCCGCGTCATGAGCCGCACCCAGGCCAAGAAAACCTTCACCTGGAAAATGGCGAAGGACTGGCTCGACCGCGAAGGCGTCACGCTGATGTCCGCCGGCCTCGACGAAGTGCCGATGGTCTACAAGAACATCCACGAGGTCATGGCCGCGCAGCACGATTTGGTTGAGGTCCTCGCGCAGTTCGATCCGAAGCTCGTGAAGATGGCGCCCAGCGGGGAGCGCCCGGAGGATTGAAGCTCGGAGGAAGGTGAGGAATGCCACACGCGGCGATCGCA
>VFKU01000737.1 GCA_009885415.1 Rhodothermota bacterium | reverse complement strand
GGCGTCCATGAGCCGTTGATTGACGCGGCGTTGTTCCAGCGCGTGCAGGCCCTGCTCGGGGCCAAGGTTTACCAATCCAACGAGCTCACCTATGCGGGCGGGCTGGTCGTCTGCGGTCATTGTGGCCGCGCGGTGACAGGGGAGAGGGTTGCGAAGAAGACCAAGGACGGCGAGCGGCATTACGTTTACTACCGTTGTTCGGGCTACACGGCAGAAGGCCATCCACGGGCCAGAGTGACGGAAGCCGACCTTGACTCATTCGTACTTGACCTCTTCGCCAAGCTGCGCATCGAGGATGCACGCTTGCGTGCGTGGGTCGTACGCGTTTTGAAAGAGAAGAACAAGGCTGGACGCGTCGAGAGCGAACAAGAGCGCGAACGGTTAGCGCGCGAACTCGCTGCGGCCCGCCGCGAGGCCGATACGCTGCTCTCCATGCGTTTGATGGACGAAATAGACAGCGAGACCTTCAAACGCAAGAACGGCGAACTACAGGCCGTATAGCGCGTCTGCAATTGGCGGTGGATGTTTCAGACAAAGACGACGCGGAGAATCGTGATTTAGCCTTGAAAGCGTTTGAACTTTCACAAGCGCTTGAAGAGAAATGGGTTAACGCGGACTCACTGACAAAACGTCATCTACTGCAAATCGTCTGTTTGAACTCGACACTGGAAGGTGAATCGCTTGTATTCACCGTGCGAAAACCATTCGACTTACTCGTGAATGGGACGATTGTAAAAAATGGTCGGGGTGAGAGGATTTGAACCTCCGGCCTCTTCGTCCCGAACGAAGCGCGCTAACCGGGCTGCGCTACACCCCGAACCGGTCGTATACTTTAGCGGTTGTCGGGGGTGAAGATCAAGATATTGTTGACGGCGATGGCGGAGCGTCTCTCGCTGCTTGGAGCGGGTATGTGGAGTGGGTGAATAAATCGTCGGTCGAAGTGGTATTGTCGGGCGATCCAGCGAATTGTTGAACTCGGGAGGTGTGTCGTGGCGAATCGGCCGGAGTGGATAGGACCCAAGGGTGGTGACTTCAGGATTAAGGTGGATCCGCGGCTGATTCTGATTGCCGTGGCGGGAATTATCGCGGTGTTCTGGTTCGTGTTCGGCGGGCCGGTCTACACGGTGGCGCCGGAGGAGCAGGGGGTCGTGTTGACCTTCGGGAAGTATACGAAGACGACGCCTCCGGGGTTGCACTTCAAGATGCCGTGGCCGGTGCAGACGGTGGAGACGCCGAAGGTGACGCAGGTGAAGAAAGTCGAGATCGGATTTCGCAGCGCGGAGCGCAGCGGCGAGAACTACTATCGGAGCTTTACGGACTCGCCCGATCTGTTGCACGAGGCGCAGATGCTGACGGGTGATGAGAACGTGGTGAATTGCTCGATGTCGGTGCAATACCGTATCACCAGTGCGAAGGACTATTTGTTCAATTTCGCGGATGAGGAGGACGTTACGTCGGCGCTTCGCGATATCGCCGAGGCGGCGTTGCGTCAGGCGATCGGCGATCGTCCGATTGATCACGCGCTGACGACGCGCAAGGAGCAGATTCAGGTCGAAGTGCAGCGGAAGATGGAGCAGTTGGCCGAGCTCTACGGGATCGGGGTTGAGATCGCTGCGGTGCAGTTGCAGGACGTGAAGCCGCCGAAGGAAGTGGAGCAATCGTTCCGCGAGGTGGCGTCGGCGCGCGAGAAGCGCGAGGAGTTGGTGAACAAGGCGCGCGGTTATCAAAGCCAAGAAGTCCCGCGGGCCAAGGGCGAGGCGCAGCGCATTCTGCTGGAAGCGGCGGGATACAAGGAGTCGCGGATGGCAGAGGCGCGCGGGCAGGCGGTGCGTTTCACGGCGCTGTCGAAGGAGTACGCCGCGGCACCGGAGATCACGCGCACGCGGATGTATCTCGAGGCGATGGAGGATCTGTTGCCGCGGGTGAAGCTGACGATCGTGGATGAGAAGGCGGGCGTACTGAATCTGCGCAACCTTGGCGTGGGCGCGCCTATAGCCGCGCCCAAGGCGCCGGAAGGAGGCCAGCGATGAACCGCAAATCGGCGTTGACGGCGATGGGGGCGGTGGCCGCGCTGGCGGGGCTCATTCTGCTGTCGTCCACGTTCTACATCGTGGATGAGCGTGAACAGATCGTGGTGACTCGGTTCAGCCGTCCGGTGCGCGTGATTGTGGGCGATCGCGCGGCGGACCAGGACGCGATTAGGAAGCAGATCGACGCGCTCGGTCAGGGCGTGGTGAAGGTCTCGCAGGGCGCTGGGCTCTATCTGAAGATGCCGTTTGTGGACGCGCCGGAACGTCTGCCGGACACGCTGCTGGAGTACGACGCGGATCCGGAGTACATCGTGACGCGGGACAAGAAGCAGCTTTCGGTGGACAATTTCGCGCGTTGGCGCATCGAGAACCCGCTTTTGTTTCGCTTGCGCGTGCGCACGGTGAGCGAGGCGCAGAATCGGCTGGACGACATCATCTACTCGATCATGCGCGAGGAGCTCGGGAAGAACGATTTGATCGAGATCATCCGCACGACGAAGGTGTTTACGGACTTCACGACGGCGGCGGACGTGGAGGTCGAGGAATCGACGAGCGAGGCGGTGATGCACGAGACGCTTCAGCATGGCCGCGAGGAGATTATGACGACGGTTGCGGAGCGGGTAAACGCGGTCGCGCGGGAGCAGTTCGGCATTACGATTGTGGACGTGCGCATCAAGCGCGCGGAGTTGTTGCCGGAGAACTTGCAGGCGGTGTTCGCGCGAATGCGGGCGGAGCGCGAGCGGATCTCGAAGGGCTACGTGAGCGAGGGCGAGCGGCAGGCCTCGGTGATCCAGGGCGAGACCGACCGCGATGTGAAGATCATGCTCGCGGAGGCGGAGGAGCAGGCGCAGAAGTTGCGCGGCGATGGCGATGCGGAGAGCTTGCGGATCATCGCCGGGGGTTTCAACAGCGATCCGGAGTTCTATAAATTTATCCGTAGCCTCGAGGTGATCACGGAGTCGACGCCGCAGGGCAGCGAATTTATCATCGGGCTGGATTCTAGTTTGTATCGGATGCTTGCGCAGCCTTGAGGGGCTGGCCGTGCGGCGGGGTTGCAGGGGAAGTATGGGAAGTAGGGGAGTGATGGGATTGATTGGCATCGGATAAGCGGAAATTTTCGTAGTACTCCTTCTTGGGGTGAGGCCCTTTGGCTTCACCCCTTTCTATATTAGGGGAGTTTGTTGCAGTGTTTGGTTGGCGTGCAGGGGCGCCCAGGGCGCGGGCCAGGCCCAGGGGATGGGGCGTGTGGCGCGGGCGTGGTGGATGACGAGACGGCCTTGGCCGGTGGCGACGACGGGATAGGGGCGGGTCTCGAGGACAGTGCCGGG
>VFKU01000568.1 GCA_009885415.1 Rhodothermota bacterium | reverse complement strand
GAAGGGCTTGGGCAGATATTCGTCCGCCCCGCACTCGAAGATGCGCTCGATGTCTTCTTCTTTGGTCAGGCAGGTCACGGCCATGATCGGAATACTGCGCGTCAGTTCGTTGGCCCGGAGCGCCTTGCAGACTTCGAAGCCGTTGATCTCGGGCATGAGGAAATCGAGCAGAATCAGGTCCGGGGTCATTTGCACGGCCTTGAGGCCGACCTCGGTGGCGTTGCTGACTTTGATGAGCTCGTACCCTTCCTCGGTCAGAATATTTCCCATCAGCGCCAAGGCATCGGGATCATCATCCACCACCATAATGCGCTTCTTGGTCGGCTTCTTTTCCCGCGGGAACATGTCGAACTTTTCCCGGAAGGTGTCCAGGTCCTCTTCGAGGATGCGGTAATGCCCACCGGGCGTCCGGGAGGCCCGGATGAGGCCCTGCTTAATCCAGTTCTTGATGCTGTGGTGCGTCACGTGGCAGATTTTCGCCGCCTCGAAGGTCGTAAACGCCCGCTGCTCCTTGTCGCCTGGTGTCATGTCGCCTCCGCTTACTTCATTCGGCCTATGCCGCTGGGTACCGAGTTGAACCTGCCGCCAATTAGTATTTTCAGTTTACTTACTTTGAAGGAGTATAAAGACTAACTCCCGGTCAGTCAATGGCTGACAAAACTTCCATAAAATTGTGAAGACCGGGCGTTCCACCCGCGTTTCGTGCAGCTAAAAGCTAAATAAGAGAGGGCAATTCCCGACTTTCACGCCGGGATCCGCCTCAGCCTCCCGTGCCTTCGCCGACCTGACCCGGCAGGGCGATAATAAGGGGTGGCTTCGTACGACGCGGCATCTTGAGAATCAGCCCTTCCGGGGGGCGTTGCGCCGACTTTTCGACGCCCTGGCCTGTCCCCTCGCGCACTGCGGCGACTTCCCGGCCTAGCGCGACCAGCCGCGCCAGCAGCGCCGGATGCCGGCTTAAGGTCTCCTCCAGGGCAGACGATTGCGAATCGTCCAGCGCGCCGCTCAGGTATCGGGCGAGCACCTCGTCCGAGTGCTCCTCGGTGCCCCCCTCTCCGGCCCGCGTCGCGAGCGCCCCGCGTAGCAGGGCCGCCTCGGTGTCGAAGGCCTGCAGAGCCCCGTGGCATTCGGCGCACCGGGCGAGGTGCGCTTCGAGTCCCCGGCGGACTTCAGCGTCGAGCCGGCCCGCGAGATACTCCTGCAGCGCGAAGTCGGTGAAGCACTCATCGCCGTTCGTCTGGGGAGTCATGCGTCCGCCTCCGCAAGGAACTCCCGCAGCCGCTCCTTCGCGCGCATCAACCGCGACGCCACGGTGTTGATGTTCATGCCCAAGGTCTCCGCGATTTCAGCATACTTTTGCGTGTGGAGGTAGAACAACTGAAGCATCAGGCGGTCCTTCGCGTCGAGCCGATCCAGCGCCGCGCGCACGCGATCGCGCGCTTCGTTTCGGATGGCGTGGTCGTCCGGGCCATGACCGTAGGGCGCGGGCGCTTCCATCACCCGCAGCTCCTCGGCCTGTCCCAAGACGAGGCGCTTTCGCATGTAGCTCACGGTCTGGTTCTGCGCCACGGTGACCAGCCAGGCGTCGAGCGAACGCGCGTCCCGCACACTGCTGAGTGCGCGACAGCGATCATTGAATAGTTTGGCATAGACTTCGTGGCAGATGTCCTCGGCTTCGGATGCGAAGGCCCCGCGCGGCTGATAGCGATCGAGCCGCCGCGCCACGGCCCGGCGAAGCAGGCCATCGTAGCAGTTGATGAACTCGGCCCGGGCGGCGTCATCGCCGGAAAGGCAGCGCAGCACCAGAGGGGCCGGATCGGACGAGGTCATGGGCGCGCGATGGTTTCCGGGGTTTCAGGACAAGAGGGCGATGACGGAGCGTACCACTTCCTGTTCCTGGCGAAGCAAGCCGCTGGCGAGCAGATTGATCTGGGTGGGATAGAGGCCGTAGACCACGCGATAGCCCAGCACCCACGCGCACAACATGCATACGTAGACGCCTCCGAGAATTCCGTAGTAGCGCACGACGAAGGCGGCGTAGACCCGGCGGTAGGCCTGCCGCGCGAGCCGCACGACCTCGGGCATGTCTTCGAGGCGTCCCGATTTCTTGCTGACGTCCTCGGGCGCGGCGAGGCGCAGTCCCGGATAGATCACGCCGAAGCCCGCTAACACCGCCACGACTGCCCACCATGTCGTAGTCAGCGCGCCCACATACCAAGGCTGGCTCAGGGGCAGGTGCTGCAAGACGGCCATCAGCGTGAGGAGCGCTAACAGCATGGCGGGGCCGAGGCCGAGCACGGTCTTGCCCAGTACGCTGTGCTCGAGGGCCCAGGCGGTCTTACGATAGCGCAGAATCATGTGCAGCCCGCGCGCGAGGAGATAGGCCACTATCAGCCCGCCCAAAGTTATAAACGCGAGCTGGACCGGCCGCCAGAATTCGAGTTCCATCGCCGCCATTTGTGCGTCGCGCCCGGACTCGAACTCGTTGATCTGATCCAGCGCCTGGCGCAACTTCACCTGCCGCTCGATCATCGGCTTGAGCGCCTCGGCAGGTTCTTCGCCGGCCGCCGCCCGCGTTTTCTCGAGCAGGGCAAGCGCCTGCAACTGGAAGCTGACCCCCGCGATCGCCTGCAAGGTGCCCACCGGCTCCGCGTCGGTCACCAGGCGCCCGCCCATCGTCACGATCTGATCCAGCCAGGTCTTGACGTCCCGGCTGTTGCGAAGTTCCGGGTCGCTCTCGATCGCGCGGAACACTTGCTGCACCAGCGTGTAGAGCGGCGCGGTGGACTCGGCGTAGATTTCGCGCGAGAGGAAGGCGTATTGCTTTCCGCTTTGCGGGTAACCCGAAAACCAGATCGGCTTGGGAAAACTCAGCGGGTCGCGCGTGTTGTTCGCGCGGGAGAGGAGAACGATGGCTTCGCGCAGTCCCTTTGGGCTGCGATCGGCGCGTGCGGCCGCCGCGGCTTCGAGGTAACGGGGAAGTGAATTGCCAGGAGGTTGGTTACGCGCATGGCGAAACTTTTCCAGTGCTTGCTCTGGTTTTCCGAGCAGGTAAAGACGGGTCCCGTAGCGAATCGCGAAGAAGGAACTGTCCGGATCCATCTCAAAGGCACGCGCGTAGACCTCGAGCGCCGCGTCGTCCTCCTCGCGCACCGCGAGCGCCTGGGTGTACTTTGAGGTCGGCGTCTTGGAGGCCGCGGCGTCCAGCTTGATGGCCGACTGCAGCAAGACACGGGAGGAGTCGCGCGGCAGGGTGATGCCGCTGAGGAAATTGCTCTCGGCCTGGCCGTAGCGCAGGAAACGTTCGGCGATGTACGAGAAGAACGTCAACACGATCAACGCCGTAACGCAGAGCCGGAAGGCCCGCCGCGAACGGCGCGCGCCGGCCACGTCGCCGTCGTCGCCGTAATCCGGAAAGCGGAGCTGCGAGGTGGTCACTTGCCCCGCCTCATGTACTGCCGCGTGTACACTTTGATCGCCTCCACCGCAGGTTGATCGAAGGCGTCCACGCCGAACAGGCGTCCCGCCATCGCGGTCTCGACTTCCAGCATATACAAAAGCTGGCCGAGGGTGTGCTCGCGGACCTCCGGCAGCTCGACGCGCACCACGGGCCGCTGCGCCGCGCGCAAGGCGTCCGCCGTCGCGTTGCACTCGGCCTGAAGCAGGCGCGCCATCGTGCGCCCTTCGAGGTAGTCCACGCCGCCCAAGCCTTTCGGGCCTTTCGGAATCGGCAGCACCGTCGCAAAGCGGCGCACGCTGAGCAGAGTGATCAGCTTGTCGTTGGGGCCTTCGAGGTAGAGCTGCAACTGGGAGTGCTGGTCTGTGGCGCCGAGGCCCTTCACTGGAGTCTGTCCTGCGAAAAGGTCCTGGCGCCCGTCGAGGCCGTTCTTCTTGCCCAGGCTCTCCGCCCAGAGTTGCCGGTACCAGTCGGAGACGTCGCGCAACTGGTCCGAGTACGGCATCATCACGGCGATCGATTTGCCTTTGTCGCGGCACGCGAGAAAATGATACGCCGCGCGCGCGTACGCGGGGTTTCGAGCGAGTGAGGGTGACGAGGTGCAGCCGTCCATCGCGCGACAACCCGCGAGGAGCTCGACGATATCTATCCCGAGCAGCGCCGCAGGGAAGAGTCCCACGGGCGAAAAGACCGAGAAGCGTCCACCGACGTTCGCGGGGACCGTGAGCCAGCGCAGGCCGTAGGTCTGCCGCAAGACGTGGATCGGGTTTTTCGTTTTGCCGCGATCGATTGGGCCGGTGATCGCCACCGCGTGGCGTTTCACTCGCGCCTTCCCTACTGCTTTTTCCAGCGCCTCGAAAACGATCAGCGCCTGAGCCAGCGTCTCCGCCGTCCCGCCAGACTTTGAAATAATGACAAAGAGCGATTTTTCCGGCGGGCAAAGTTTCATCATCCCGTCAAAGGTCACCGGATCGACGTTGTCCATGACAAAGACCCGAGGCCGTCCGCCGCGCTGCGCCGCGTCGAGCAGGTTGTAATAGGGCGGCTTGAGCGCCGTCACCAAAGTGGTTAATCCGAGGGCGGATCCGCCGATGCCGAGCACGACGAGATTCTCATGGCCCTCCGCCGCGCATTCCTTTGCCAGCGCCTGCACCTCACGCAGCATCGCATGGTCGTTGTGCAGATCGAAAAAGCCATACTTCGCGGCCCGGCGATCGGCCAGAAGCCCCGCATGTGCCTTGGCCAAGTCCGGCGCGAGCGTGCGCAGGTCCTTGGGAGTGATGCCGTGCGCGGCGCCGACGGCCGCGGATCGTGCGCGGGAAAGATCGAGGCGAAGGGCAGGATTCAATGCAATGTCCCCTGTTTCTGAAAGAACTCTCCGAGCGTCTGCAATACGATCTCGGAACTGCCCGTGACCCGGTTCAAGGGCGGCAGCGATTCGAGAAACATCCGCCCGTAACGCTGCGTGAGAATGCGCGCAGCGAGCACCACCACGGCCCCCCGGTCCGTCCGCCGACGTATTAGCCGGCCGAAACCCTGCCGGAACTTGATCACCGCAAGCGGCACGGTGTAATTCAGAAACGAGTTCCCGCCCGCCGCATCGATCGCTTCGCAGCGCGCCTCGAAAATCGGCTCGGTCGGCACGCGAAACGGTAGACGGGTGACTATAACACAGCGCAGCGCGTCGCCGGCAACGTCGACGCCTTCCCAGAAGCTGTCCGTGCCGAAGAGGACGCTGCCGGGGGTCTTCCTGAATTTTTCGAGCAACTGATGACGCGGCAAGGCGCTCTGTTTGAGCGGCGTTAACCCGGCGCTGCGAAGCGCGCTCTCGGTACGTGAGTAGGCATCGTTGAGTGCGCCGAAGGCGGTGAAGAGCACGAAGGCGCCGCCGCCCGAGAGGCGCACGATCTGTTCGATCATCGCCGCGGATTCGGCTGCGAATTGGGCTTCGTTGGGCTGCGGGAGGTCCTCGGGGACGCAGAGGACGGCCTGCGTCATGTAGTCGAAGGGGCTGGCGAGCGCCTCGACGTGCACTGTGGGTTTCGCCAGCAGACTCAGTCCTGTGCGCTCCATGAAGTAGTCGAATTTCCGGTTCACCGTCAAGGTCGCCGAGGTCATCGCCACCGCGCGCAGATTCGGATACACCCATTCCGCGAGCGCGCGGCCCGCGTCGAGCGGACACCGCACGACGCGCACGATGTGCGAGCGCTCCGCCTCGATCTCGATCCAGCGCACGGTGTTCGGCGCCAGCGTCGCGCTCGTCACCTCGCTGAGGACTTCTGCTAACCGCGTCAGTCGCCCGGTGTAGCTCGTGAGTTGTGTGAGGTCCAGCGAAAAGGGCGGCTCGTCGTCGGGGTTCAGCGGCTGAATCTCGCGCAGTACGTTCACCAGGGATCGGCAGCGCTGCGCCAGCGCCGTCAACTCCTCGCAGGCGGGCAGCACGCATTCCGCGTGCACCTCGCGCAGGCCGATTTCCGCCAGCGCCTCCTCCGTCAGCCGCCACTTGATGTCGCGCCCAACCTGCGCGCAGCGCTCGGCCGTGTGCGCGCGGATCGCCTGGAAGGCCTCGCGCACCTGGTCCCGCGCCACCACGATTCCCGGCATCAGGCCGTTGTCGATCAGGTCCAGCGCGGTCTCCGCCTCGGAGCGCGATCGCGGGTGCGAGTCGCGCACCAGCCGCGCTTTCAAATACGGCAGCAGCCCGCGCTCGTGCCCGCGCTCCATCCGCACGAAGCGGCCGAGCAAGGCCAGCGCGCCGATCTGCGTCGCCTCGGCACCGAAATACTCCGTCGCAGAATCCTCGATGTGATGCGCCTCGTCGATCACGATGCGTTGGAAGGCCGGCAGCACCGCCGCAGACGTGAAATTCCCCGACTCCTTCTTGATTGCAAGATCGGAGAAGAGCATGTGATGGTTGACGACGAGCAGGTCGGCCTTGGCGATTTCGCGCCGCGCCTTGGTGAGGAAGCAGTTTTTCTGCGCCATGCACTGCGCAGGTGAGCAGGTGTCCGATTCCGAGCACACGCGCTCCCAGAGGTCCGTCGGCGGCATGAACGGCAGATCCGAGCGGCTGCCCTCCTCGCTGTGCTGCGCCCACTCCGCTAAGGCCTTTAGCCCCCCCGTCTCGGCGTCGTCGCCGAAAAGCGCCGATTCAGAGAGCGCCCGCTCGAGCCGCCGCGGGCAGAGGTAATTCGAGCGGCCCTTGACCAGGACCGCGCTGAATTTCAGATCGATGCAGCGCTGGAGCATCGGGATATCGCGCTGAACGATTTGCTCTTGCAAATTGATAGTCCGCGTCGAGACCACGACGCGCTCGCGGTTCCGCACCGCCCAGTATAGCGCCGGCAGCAGGTAGGCCAGCGTCTTCCCCACGCCCGTCGGTGCTTCGATGACGGCGATGTGGTCGGTGTTGAAGGCGTCCGCGATGCACTCGAGCATCCGCGCCTGTTGCGGCCGCTCTTCGTATTCGGTGAGCGTCGCCGCGAGCGTGCTCTTCGGCGCGAGCACCGCAGCCATCTCCGCGGCGTCCAGCCGCACGCGGTCTTTGTCGCGGAAGGGCTCGACGACGACGTAGACCTGGACGACCTCGTTGTCCACGATGTACACGCCGTGGCCGTTGTGGCTGTAGATGACTGCGAGTTCAAGATCGGCGCTGGAGGGGCTCGTGTCGCCGCCGGGATGGTTGTGGATGACCACGTCGCGCGGCTCGAGGCCCTCGAAGATCGCGGGGACGGCCTCGCCGGTGCCGCGCGCCAGTACGCGGGCCAGCACGATCAGCCCCTGCGCGTCGAGTTTCCCGGCGAAGAAGACCTCGCGGCCGCCGGTCTCCGCGATCGCCTCGCGCATGATCTGCGCCGCGTCGTCG
>VFKU01000740.1 GCA_009885415.1 Rhodothermota bacterium | reverse complement strand
TCGTGGGCGGCACGACCGGCGCGACGATAGCGTGCTACTCCCTCGAGGAGATCAAGTCGTTTATCGGCGGGTTCGGCGCTGTGCTAAAGAAACCGCCGATGACTGTCGAGGAGATTTATAAAATTCTCGGTGAGATCGCGACGGTCGCACGGCGCGAAGGCGTGCTCGCGCTGGAATCGAAGGCGGAACAAATCTCGCACCCGCTGCTGAAGCGCGGCATCCGGCTGATGATTGACGGGACGGACCCCGCACTGCTCAAGGACATGATGCTGACCGACCTGATGATGTCGGAGGAGAAACTCAAGACGCACGCGGGCGTCTGCTCGACCGCGGGCGGCTTCGCGCCGTGCATGGGCATCATCGGCACCGTGCTCGGGCTTTTCCACGTCCTCGGTAACCTCGCGAACCCGGACGATCTCGGGCCGGCGATCGCGGTGGCCTTCCTCGCCACCCTTTATGGCATCGGCGCAGCAAACCTCGTCCTCCTCCCGCTCGGCAAGAAGCTGCAATACGTATCGAAGCAAGTCGTGCACATTGGCTCGATGATCACCGAGGGCGTGCTCGCGATTCAGGCGGGCGACAATCCTCGCCTCGTCCAGGAAAAGCTGCTGTCGTTCATCGAGCACGAGAAATGGGAAGAACTGACGAGCGAGAAGACGGCGGTAGGCAAGGCGGCGACGGCTTCGTAGGGGCGGTGCCGGGGTAGCCGCTGGGGTGCGGGGGCGGACGTATGAACAAGCGCCACAAAGAAGAAGAGCACGAGAGCGACGAGCGGTGGCTGCTCACCTACGCCGATCTCATCACGCTGCTGATGGTGTTCTTCGTGGTGATGTACGCTCTGTCAAAGGCGGACTCGGCGAAGTTCTCGGCCGTGAGCCAGAGCATGAACATCGCGTTTGGATCGCCGCGAGGCTCGGTGATCCCGATGCCAGCGGCAGGCACCTCGCGCAGCAATAAGAAGCGCACACCGAAGGATGAAGCCGCCGGGAAGGGCCTGCAAGGCGCCGCGGCCGAGGACTCTACGCTCAAGAACGTGGCCAAGGCGATAGAAGACATGATCCGCGAGCGCGGACTGGAAGACATGATCACGCTGGACGGCAGCGCGGATGGACGGAGGCTGACGATTCGTCTGCGCGACTCGGTGCTCTTTGAGCGCGGGGGCGCCTTGCTGACGCCGAGCGCGCAGGAGTTGATCGACCGGCTGGGCGGAGTGCTCAAGGACATCGGCATGCGCGTGAGCGTGTCGGGGCACACGGATGATATTCCGATTCGCAGCGGCGCCTATGCGTCGAATTGGGATCTCTCGACCGCTCGCAGTGTATCCGTGATCAAAGATCTCATTGAGCGCGTGGGGTTCCCGGAGCAATTGCTTTCGGCCAGTGGATACGCCGAATATCATCCGGTCGCGCCGAACGATTCCACCGAGAACCGCGCCAAGAACCGGCGAGTCGAGTTCGTGATTACTGACGAAGGGCCGCTCGATCTCGAAGGCCCACAGGCTGGGCCCGCACCGGAATCGGAAGCGCCTGTGGCGGCCATCGACGCGCCTCTCGCCGAGACACCTGCGCCGGCCGCGGAACACGCAGAGCACTGAGCGCCGGATTACTCTCGGTACTCCTCCGAGAGACGGCGCACGATGTTGGTCGTCGAGCGGCCTTCCACGCCGGGGATAATAGCGATGCGGCCGCCGTAACCCTCGACGAGCCGGCGTTCGTTCTGGTCGATCGTTTCGATGGTGTAATCGCCGCCCTTGACGTAGACATCGGGACGCAGCGCGCTGATCGCCGTGAGCGGCGAGGCCTCGTCGAAGAGGGTGACGAACCCAACGGCGGAAAACGCGGAGAGAATGAGTGCGCGTTCGTCCTCGGGGACGATGGGCCGGGTGGGCCCCTTGAGCGCGCGGACGGACGCGTCGCTGTTGAGGCCGACGACGAGCACGTCGCCTTCGCGCGCAGCGCGCTCGAGGTAGAGCACGTGGCCTGCGTGAATAATATCGAAGCAGCCGTTGGTCCAAACGACGCGCTTGCCGGCGCGCCGGAGTCCGTCGAGGACGGGGCGAAGGTCCGCCAAGGGAACCACTTTGGCGGAGGGACTCCCCCCTTCGATCAAGCGCAAGATTTCTTCGCGGCCAACCGTGACCACGCCGGGCTGTCCCACGGCGACGGCAGCGGCGGCGTTGCCTACGTACGCGGCGTCTTCGAGCGAGGCGCCGGCGAGCAGCGCGAGCGTGACCGCGGCGGTGACGGTGTCGCCCGCGCCGGTGACATCGAGAACGCGCGGGGCCATCGCGGGCCGGGTAAAGGTGCCCGACTTGCTGAAGCCGGCGATGCCGCGCTCGCTACAAGTGATGAGGCCAGCGTCGCATACGGTGAGCAACTTCGCCCCGGCCTTCGCGAGGCCTTCCGGCGTGGCGACGTCGGCCGCAAAGGCCTGGCCCAGTTCGCCGTCGTTGGGGACAGCGACGTTGAATCCTTTGAAGCCGTTGATGCGGCCGCGGGAATCGCCGACGGTGAGCAGCTTCTTGCGGCGGCCGAGCTCGGCGACACACGCGAGCACGCCGTGGCTGGCGACGGAGCCGATCTGATCCACGACGACGATTGCGTCCGCCTTCTCGGCAGCGGCCTCGATCGCGCGGATGACCTGGCGCTCGAGTTCGCCCGAGATCGGCGGCGGCGTGGGCGTGTCGGTGCGCAGGATTTCTTGCGGGACGCTGTGCGCGGCGTGGGCGGAGAGTTTTCCGTAGGTGTTCGTCGGGCGCGCGGGATCGACGACCAGGCCGGCGGCGTCGACGCCGAAGCGGGCGAACTCCGCGCGCAAGACACCGGCGTTCGGATCGGCGCCGACGACGCCGACCATTGTGGTGTGCGCACCCAAAGAGGCGACATTGCAGGCGGCGTTGCCCGCGGCGCCCGGGTTGTAGCGCCGTTCGGCGATTTCGACGATGGGGACGGGACTTTCCAGACTCACACCGGTCATCAGGCCGCGCGTCACTTCGTCGAGATACACGTCACCGACGACGACGACCCGTTTTCGGTCGAATTGGGCGAAGATTTCATTGAGCCGGGCTGGTGTCACGCGAGGCGTTCCCCTGTCCGCGGAGGGCGGAGGCGGAATTGTACGGAAGGCGGGGCGGCGCAATCCAACTTATTGAAGGCACATGACTTGGGACGGTATAATACTCAACTGAAAAGTCAGTTCCTTATCGTCCGGCGCGCCCGGATCTCAACCCGGGATGACCCACGTGAATACCGCAAACGCCATCACCCTGTTGCGCCTGATGCTGATCCCCGTCTTCGTGGCGCTGCTGGTCACGTACAAACCCGACGCGGGCCACGAGGGCCTGCGCATCGCCGCCTTTGCGGTGTTTGTGACGGCGGCGGTCTCGGACGCGGTGGACGGCTATATTGCGCGACACTATAACCAGCGCACGCGGATGGGCGCGATGCTCGATCCGATGGCCGACAAGCTGCTCACCAATATCGCGTTTGTGTTTTTGGCCGTGCTGCCTGCCTTCTCCTCGATTGTGCCGATGTGGCTGCCGGTGATCGTGCTCGGGCGCGACATCACGATCGCGGGCGGGTCGTATCTGGTGAATCGCTACATGGGCCCGCTCAAAGTGCGCCCCCGCATTCTGGGCAAGGTGGCGACCGTGGCGAACAGCGTCGCCATCGCCGCCGTGGTGATTCATCTCCCCCACGCCGATCGAATCTTGATGATAACGGCGGCCATTGCTGTGTTGTCGCTCGCGGACTATCTCCTCCACGGCTACGAGCAGGCGCTTCCGGACGGCTCCGGGCAAGTAGGACTCGCCTGATGTCCTCAAAGAAGAAACCGCCCCTCGTTGCGATCTGCGGCCGCCCCAACGTCGGCAAATCGACGCTGTACAACCGGCTTGTGGGCCTGTCGAGCGCGATCGTGCACGACGAAGAAGGCATCACGCGCGACCGTCACGTCGCCACCGCGCAGTGGCACGGGCGACAGTTCCGCGTCGTGGACACGGGCGGCATCGTCGAGGCGCCACAGGACGCGATCGTGCGCAAGATGCAGGAGCAGGTGCGACTGGCGATCAAGGAGGCCTCGGTCGTGGTCTTCGTGGTGGACGGCCGCGCTCCGCTCACGCGAGTGGACTACGAGCTTCGCGACGAGCTGATCAAGCACGGCAAGCCGATCGTGCTCGCGGTGAACAAGCTGGACAACGAACAATTCGAGCCGCTGCGCCATGACTTCCACGAGTTGGGAATGGGCGAGCCGATTGCGATTTCCTCAACGCACGGCCTGGGCACGGACGCCCTCGTCGATGCTGTCCTTGCGCATCTGCCGCAGGCCCCGCTGGTGCCGGTGAGCACGGCCGAAGCAGAGGAACTGGAGGTCAAGGCCAAGGCCAAGTTCAAGCTCAAGAAGGACGAGGAATTCGAGTTCACCGGCCCGCACTCGCCGCCGGTCGATGAAAGCGTGATCAAGATAGCGGTGGTCGGGCGGCCGAACGCGGGCAAGTCCTCCTTCATCAACGCCCTGCTGAACGAGGAGCGCACGATCGTGGACGCGACGCCGGGCACGACGCGCGACGCGATCGACATCGAGTTTCACTGGAAAGACAAAGACTACCTGCTCATCGACACCGCGGGCATGCGCAAGAAAGCGGGCATCAAGACCCCCGTCGAACATTTCAGCGTAGTGCGCTCATTGCGGGCCATTCGCCGATCGGATGTGTGTCTGGTTCTCGTGGACGCAACGCAGGGGCTTGGCGAGCAGGACCTGAAGATTGTCGAATATGCCTCCGAAGAAGGCATTGCGATGGCGCTGTTGTGGACGAAGTGGGACTTGGTCGAGAAGAAAGAAGATCGCTTCGCCGAGCTGAAGGACCAGATCGATCTCAAGGCGCCGTTCCTGCATCACGTGCCGATGGTGACCATCTCGAGCACGGCGCGGACGCGCATTTTCAAGGTGATCGAGTTGGTCGACGGGCTTGCCCATGCAGCGACGAAGCGCGTGGCGACCGGGCCTCTGAACAATTTCCTCGGGCGCATCAAGGACGAGCACCAGCCGCCGGCCTTCCGGGGCAACCTGCCGAAGATTTTGTACATGACGCAGGTCAGCGTGAAACCGACCGTGTTTGTGATGTTTGTAAACCAGACCAAACTGTTTCATTTCAGTTATATGCGTTATATTGAGAACCGCCTTCGGGAGGAGTACAACTTCGAAGGCGTGCCGATTAAAATCGAATTGCGCGAGGGCAAGCCAGACTCATGATCGAGACCGTCGGGGCGGTGCTGCTGTCCTACGTGGCGGGGTCCGTGCCGACGGGCCTGTGGCTGGGGCTGTGGCTGCGCAAGACGGACATCCGCGAGCATGGCAGCCGGAACATCGGCGCGACCAACACGCTGCGCGTGCTCGGCAAAGAACTCGGCGCGCTGGCGCTCGCGGGCGATATGGCCAAGGGCGCGATCGCGGTGCTCGCGTTTGCGCGCCTCTCGGACTGGCCCAACGCGTCGCTCGTCTGCGGGCTCGCGGCGATCTTCGGCCACACCTTTTCCTGCTTCCTCAAGTTCCGCGGCGGCAAGGGCGTCGCCACGAGCGCGGGGGTCTTCCTCGGCCTTGCGCCGATCCCGATGGCGATCGCGGTGGCGGTGTTCGCAGCGGTCGTCGCGCTCACGCGCATGGTGAGCGCGGGCAGCATTCTCGCCGCATGCGCGATGGGCATCGGCGTCTTCGCCGTCCCGACCGATCCCGCGGTCCGCCTTATCGCGGTCGCCGTCGCCGTACTGATCGTCTTCCGCCACCGCGAGAACATCCAGCGAATCCTCCAGGGCAAGGAAAATCGCTTCTGAGTCCAACGCCCCCTCCCGGTGGGCGTTGACCCGCTGGGGCGCTCGTGTTAGCGTGGTCGGCGACGACACAGTCGCAAGGAGGCCTTCGCTATGGACATCACGGGTTCTGACGTCATGAATTTCGTGCAGGAATATAAATTCTGGTTGGCCGTCGCAGTGCCGGTGGTCATCGGAATCATCGTCGTCAAGATTATCAGTTGACCGGATCCTCGGGGGGCGGCACTCCGGGCGTGCCGCCTTCGAGGCGATTCACGATCACTGCGCCGACCAGGTCGCCGAGCACGTTGACGGTCGTGCGGAACATGTCGAGCACGCGGTCGACGGCGTAGATGATCACGATGTAATAGATCGGCAGGCCGACCGCGCCGGCGACGAGGGCCATCGTAATGAGACCCGCACTGGGCACGGCCGCAGCGCCGACGGCGGCGAACACGGCCGTCACGAAAATCGCAAACAAGCTCCCGAAGCTAAGATCGATCATCGCATCGGGTAGTCCGCCGAAGACCTGGATCAGAAACAGGATCGCCACGCCTTCATAGAGTGCGGTACCGTCCATGTTCACCGTTGCTCCGACGGGCAGGGCGAAGCGCGCGATCTGTGGCGAGACCTTCAGTTTCTCGATCGTGCAGATCATCGTCACCGGGAGCGTCGCGGCGGAGGAACTCGTGGTGAAGGCGACGAGCAGGGCGTCGCGTGCGCCGCGCAGAAAGGTCAGGGGGCCCATGCCGCCGATGGCCCAGGTGAGGAAGAGCAGGAAACAGAAGTGAATCGTCAACCCGATGAGGATGACGGCGCTGTACCACGCGAGCGAGACCAGCGCATCAACGCCGAGCGTGGCGACGAGCGACGCGGTAATGCATCCGACGCCGATCGGAGCGAACTTCATGACCCACAGGGTGATGGTCAGCATCACTTTATCGAAGGCGACGAAAAACTCGCCGACGGGCTTCGCGGGACCGCCGATGACGACGAGCGCGACGCCGAGGATGAGCGCGAAGACGATAATACCGAGCGCGTTCGGCGGCACCTGGGCGAGCGAATTGAACGGATTGGTGAGACTCGTCCGCACCAACGAATCGCGCAGGGTATTGAGCGCGCCGCCCTCCTCCCCCGCTTTCATGGCGCTCCAGTTCGCACCGAAGGTCTGCGCGCCGGTGGCCTCGCCTTCGTGGACGGCGATGTATTGGCGGAATGCGGCGGCGCCCTCGCGGGTGTCGGGGGCGAGACTGCTCGATGCGCGGAATTGTTGCAAGTGGGCCGCGATCTCGATTTCGCGTTTCGCACGAATTTCCTGCGAGGCGGCTTTCTTGCCCGGCTGGATGAGCATGACGAGCGTCATGCCGAGCGCAACGGCGACGCAGACGGTGCAGGCGTAGAAGGCGAGGGTCTTGAGGCC
>VFKU01000507.1 GCA_009885415.1 Rhodothermota bacterium | reverse complement strand
TGCCGCAGCCGCTCGGGCCCCACAGCGCGACATGCGCTCCCGCGCCCGCCTCAAAGCGATCGCAGCGAAATTCCACACCCGGTCCAAGTTTTCGCCGGACGTTTTCCAAGGTCACCATACTACCCTTCGCCACCTTTCGAGAATACTGGATGCCAATTGATCATTTTACACGCTTGGCGCGCCGGTTATCCGGTTAAGTGTCTTGCAGAGGGTTGGAGAAGCGTTTTCGATAAAACAACACGCATGTGGCGAGCATCGCAGCCACGGTAATCGTCCCATAGGTGACAATCGGCGCCATTGCCTCCGCCATCTGCGGATCAAAATCACGCCCAGTGTAATCGGCGCGGCGCCGCACGTAGGTCTGCGCGTATTCCGAGAATTGGTCGAGACTCATGAGGGTTGATACGGCGATGCCTGCGGCCAAAACCAAAGCCGCCCAGAAGCCCGTCCTGGACATTTTGAAAATGGCAATAGCGACAAACACTTCGGTCACGCCGAAGGCCACTTCGTAAAGGATCGCAACCGATGTGTCGGGGACCATGCCGAAATACGGTTTCGGCGGCCTGAACTGGGTCCAGCGAATCACCGCCCTCGGACCGTCCAGGAGCAGAAGCGAAGCCATGATCATCGTGAGCCACGACTCTTTGTGTTTCACCGCCGGGTTGACCCCGAGGACCTCCCCGCCACCCACCGGGTAGCGATAGACGCTCAGGACGTAGAGTCCTATGGATTTGTAGTTGCGAAAAAGAAGCGACTCGAGTACTCCGAATGCGGCGAGACGCAACCACAGGCTGCCGAAGAACGGCGTCATCCAGTTCGTCGCCACCGCCCACACGGTCCCGAACAGGATGAAATCGAAATAGATGGCCAGTACACGGCGCTTGCGCGAGGCCAGTGGAACCTCCAATTGTTCGATGCTTTCGGCTTGTGTCATTCTCGTCCCACTTAGAGGCGGAGTCCCCATGGATATCGTACTGCATTCCTATACGTTCCGCGACTATCCCCTCGAAGAGGCCCTGCGTGCTGCCAAGCGCTTCGGCTATTCGGGGCTGGAGCTTCATCATATCCATTTCAATCCTTCGTATATCGAGGAGGAATTGGCGCGTTGCCTGAAGCTCGCTAAGGCGCAGGGCGTCCCGATCGCGTGCGTGGATTTCAAGGCCGACCTGATTACAGCCGACGCTGCTGCCGCCAACGAAGCCGCCAAGGGCCTCAAGGCCGGGCTGCGGGCCTGCGCCAAGTTCGGCATCCCGCGCATGAACGGCTTCACGGGTTTTCTCACGGGGCCGCAGCCGGGGGATTTTGCGAAGAACGGTTCCGCGATCGCGACAGAGGATCACTACGCGCGTTGCGCGGAACGTCTCGACAGCGTCGCCGAGTGCGCCGAGGACTGCGGCGTCGCGCTCAATATCGAGATTCACATGAACACGATCCACGATACCGTCGCCGCGACGCTGCGCCTCCTCGATCTCGTCGGCAGTCCCGCACTGCTCGCCAATCCCGATCCGGGAAATATGTTCGCCACTTGCGCCGAGGACCGCTGGCCCGCCGCGCTCGATGCGCTCGCGCGACGCGTGGGCTATTTCCATCTCAAGAATTGCCGCATGCGTCACGATGCCTTCGACTTCTCCGTCCCGCTTTCTGGCGGCGATATCGACTTCTTCCGGGTCCTGCAACGCTTCCCGGCCTTGGGCTATACTGGCCCGGTGTGCATCGAGTATGTCGGCAACGGCGATCCGCACGTGCCTGCCGAGGCCGACATTCGCTATATCAAAAACTGTCTCGCGTGGATAGCTGAGGGGGCCTCGCCCCCTGCTCAAAATCCCTGAAAGGGCTCTCGAATGTTTCTCCGCCGCTCGTTGCTAGTGCTTTGGATTGCCTGCCTCCTCCCGGCGCTCGCCGGCGCCGAGGACGGCAAAGTCGTCGTTCACCGCGACGGGTTCGGCGTGCCGTATATCGTCGGCGGCAACGACAACGACGCGGCCTACGGCCTGGGCTACGCCATGGCCGAGGATCGCCTCGGCGATCTCTACGCGAATGTCCGCACCGCGATCGGCCGCAGCGCCGAGGCCTTCGGCGACGTGAACGACAACGTGGACACCGACTATGCGATGCGCATCTGCAAGAATGCCGAGCGCGCGCAACGCACCTTTGCGGCCTCGCCCGAAGGCCTCCGCACCCTGCTCGACGCCTTCGTGAAGGGCGTGAAAGCCTTCGAGACACAGCATCCGGAAAAGCGTCCGGAATGGGCCATCGACCTCGAGCCCTGGCATCCGCTCGCCATCGGCCAGGCGATGGTCTTGCGCTGGCCGCTCGGCGGCATCCAGGATGAGATCAAAAACACGCGCGACCACGACAAGAACTTCGGATCGAACCAGTGGGCCGTATCCTCGAAGCGCTCGGCCGACGGCGATCCCATTCTTCTCACGGACCCGCACCTGACCTGGGAAGGCATGGCCGTGTTCTACGAGGCGCACGTTTTCGGCGGCGCGATCCAGATGCAAGGATTCTTCATGGTCGGGTCGCCCCTGCTCGCTCTCGGACACAACGGCCACGTCGGCTGGGCCGCCACCACCGGCGGGCCCGACACCGCCGACATTTACGAAGTGAAGATTAATCCGGAAAAGCAGACGCAGTACGAATACGACGGCCAGTACCGCGACGCGAAACTCGAGTTTATCCAGATTAAGGTGAAGGGCCAGGACAAGCCGATCACGCGGCCCGCGGGTTTCACGCATCTCGGCCCGCTGTTTTCCGCGCCCGATCCGAAAAAGGGCACCGCCCTCGTCGGCGCGACGGCCTATCTCGATTCCGACAAGCTGGGCGAGCAGTTCTACCGCATGTGCCTGGCGAAGAATAACCAGGAGTTTTACGAGGCGCTCGGGCTGAACGAGTACATGGACCAGAACATTATGTTCGCTGACCGCGAGGGCAACATCCAGTACGTGCGCGTCGGCCGCGTGCCGGTCCGCCCCGAGGGTTTCGACTGGACACGCGCCGTGCCCGGCCTGAGTTCCGCGACAGCCTGGAAAGGCATCCACCCCATCGCCGACCTCGTGCAGATCAAGAACCCCGCACAGGGATACATGCAAAACTGCAACATCAGCCCGGCGAACATGATGCTCAATTCGCCAATGACGCCCGACAAGTACCCGGCGGACATCTATAACGTCTCATGGGACTCCATGAACACCCGCGGGCAGCGTTCGCTCGATGTCCTCAGTGCGGACGAGAGCATCACGCGCGAGGAGGCCATCGCGCTCGCCTTCGACATCCAGGATGTTCTCGAACCCGCGTGGCGCAAGGCCCTCGAGGTGGCGCTCGCCGATCCCGCCGCGGCCAAGGCGCTCACTCCCGAGGCCAAGGACGCCGCGAAAAAACTCCTCGCGTGGGACGGCCAGTTCAGCAAGGAAAGCGAAGCGCCGCCGATCGTCATGTTCTGGCGCGGCAAGGTGCAGGGCAGCGTTGACGAGAAGAAGTTGCTCGCCCAGGAGACCCTCTCGCTGGAGAACAACCTCACGCTGCTGCAAGGCCTCTCGGACACGATGGCCGAGATGCAGAAGACCTACAACCGGCTCGATCTGAAATGGGGCGACATCCACAAGGTCGGGCGCAACGGCAAGCTCTATCCCGCCGACGGCGTCGTGCTCGGCAGCAATCAGCGCACGCGCACGCTCTTCAATGTCGGCGCGAAAGAAAACCCCAAGGGCAGCGGCACCTACGTCGCGGACAACGGCTCAATGAGCATGGTGCTGATGTTCCTGCACAAGACCGGCATCGAGACCTATACCTGTACGCCCTGGGGACAAAGCGCCGACCCCGCCTCGCCGCACCACACCGATCAGGCGGAAAAATTGTACAGCCAGCGGAAGTTCAAAACGGTCGCGATCACGCCCGAGGACGCCGCGAAAATTTCCGTCGCCAAGGTCGAACTCGCTACCCAATGATCCGACAGGCGACACCATGGGCGTGACCGAGCCGACCGCTTCCGAGCGCGCGCTCGCCAATATCGTCTACGAGCACTACGATCTCGGCGAGATCACGCGGCTCCACGCCGTGCCTCTGGTCCACCAGCGTCGCCACCGCAAATATGTGATCGAGACCGAGGCGGGCAAGTTTCTCGCCAAGACTTACAAGGCCGAGCCTGAAGTCCTCGACACGCTCCGCTTCCAGCACCGCCTTTCCGCGCACCTCGACGAGAACGAGCTGCCGGTCGCGCGCATCCAGCCCGCTTTTTCTGGCAACAAGATCGTGCAGATCGACGACTGGGCGCTCGAACTCCAGGAATGGATCGAGGGCGAGTCCATGCGGATCACCGGCCGCAGCCTCATCGCCAGCGCCGACGCGCTCGGCCGCTTCCATATCGTCTGCCGCGATTTCCCCTGCCCCGAGCGCGACTCGCGCATCTGGCGCTTCAGCGAAGTCCCGCGCGACATGTTCGCGCGCCTGTACGAAATGGCCAAACGCGAAGATCATTCGCGCGACATGGACGCCGCGTGTAACACCGTGGCGCTCTTCCTGCGCGAGTCCTCCAACGAACTCAACCAGGACGCGCGCGACCGCTTCGAGACCGGCCTCATCCACGGCGACTGGCACGGCGGCAACTTGCTTTTCCGCGGCGACCAGCTCGCGGCCATCATCGACCTCGAATTCGCCGGCGACGGCTGTTACCTCGAAGACATCGCCTACGCGGTCTCTAACCTCTGTGTGCGCACCACCGCCGAGCCCGTAAAACTCCACCAGCGCGTAGACCTGCTCCTAGCCTACTACTCCAAGCACCGCACGCTGGCCCCCTCCGAAGAGCGCTCGCTCTACTACGCGGTGGGCATCAAGCACGTCGCCACCGTCTGCTACCAGTGCATCCAAAACAACGGCGCCGTCGCCGGCCACAGCCCCGCCCAATGGCTCGCGATCCTCGCCGACCAATCCGAATGGCTCAACGAGCGCGCCCACGCAGTAAAAAAAGGCTGGTGAGAACCGGTACCGGGAGGACAAGCGCGTAGTTCCTGCGCAGAACTATCGGATGTAGCGCTTGCGCATGCGCTCGTATTCGAACCAGAACTTGCGCAGGCGATCGAGGATCGCGGCGTCCGGCGGGATCTTCGAGTAGGCGGAGCGGACGTACAACTCCACCACCTCCCCCGCTTCCCGCTTGAGCGGCAACATCTCGCGCGGGAGATGGCGCAGAAATTCGTAGGGCGTCTCGTCACGCCGGCGCGGCCGGCCCAGGTCCTCGCCTAACGCGCAGAGCGCGTCGAAGGAATGCAGGACATAGCGCTGCACGTCCTCCAGGCGTCCCTCCGCGCCCTCGCCCGCCATCGGGTTGCGGTATTTCGTGCTCGCGGCGTTCGCCGCGTTCGGCCGCCCGCGCCGCAGGATCGAGCGCGCCTCGGGTAGGGACACGAAGCGTTCGAGAACCCGGTCGAGCCAAGTGAAGAGCCGCACGATCCACTTGGGATAGCGGTCGCGGTGCGTCCCCATCTCGCCGGCGAGCAGCATGATCCCGCGCGCGGCGGAATAGAGCGCAAAGACGATGAGCACCGCCATCACGACCTGGCTCACCCGCTCGATGAGCCGGGATTGCTGAATCCGCTCGGCGGTGTTCGACGCGAGAGGTGTCAGTTCGAAGGTCTCTCCAATGGACGACCAGGGATCGAT
>VFKU01000172.1 GCA_009885415.1 Rhodothermota bacterium | reverse complement strand
GAGTTTGCCTCCCGGCATGACTTTGACCTCGCTACCATGACACGCCCAGCAGCCGTTTACGGCGGCGGCGGAAACGCCCTCGGGGAACATGGGCGTCGAAAACCCGTTGTTCCCCTCGACCACTTCGGCGAGCAGGTTGTCGAGCGAGCCAAGGATGCGCGCGGCCTTGCTGTGGTGCGACGCGGAAAATTCGCTTACTTCGCGCTCGTGGCAGCGCGCGCAATCGCGGGGACTGACGATCACGGAGATGAACTGATCATAGTGGAGCAAGGCGTCCACGTCTTCCTTGTTCGCCTTGTGGCATTCGAAACAGGCTATGTTTCCGCGGAAATGTTTGCTGTCGCCCCATTGCTCGTAGATCACGCGGCTCTCGGTTTTGTGGCAGTCGATGCACGCCTTCGATTCCGGCGAGATCTCCTTGAGCATGTAGCCATGGGCCCGCGCTTCGAGCCCCGGCCACATCGCGATCGCCGCTGCAATCCCCACAAGCCATCCATATTTCATGCTGCTTCTCCTGCTGAATTGGCGGTCGCCACGACGGGCCGCGCCGGTTCCTTGCGAAAACGTCCGCTCATGATGGGAATGGCCAGGTGAAGCATCCACGAGTACATCAGGATGCCCAGGGCCCAGATGCCTAAACACACGAGCGTTTCGTTGAGGGACGGGATGTACTCGACGACGTTCCCGAGCGGCGTCGGGATGAAGCCCGGCACGACCAGCCCCATGCCCTTTTCGATCCAGATGCCGAAGATAGCCAGCACGCACGCCGTATTCAGGAACCCGCGGCGCCGGGCGAGCAGCGGCACGATGAGGATGCCGGTGCTGAGCAGTTCCATGGCGATGGCGGACCAAATCCAGGGGACCAATAACCAATGGCCATGTAAACCCACGAACAGATAGCGCGCGGAGGCGTTGTGTAGGCTGCCCGAATAGAATTCCTTGAACACTTCGCAGGCGAGTAGAAAAAGATTGATCAGCAAAGAGGCCGTGACGACGTGGCGGAGGAACTCGATGGCGCGATCGGCGACGCGGAACTCGGAGACGCGCGCGAGCACCTGAAAAGTAAGGATCAGAATCGCGGGGCCTACGGTAAAGGCCGAGCCCAGAAAGCGCGGAGCCACGATGGCGGCGTTCCAAAAGGGCCGGCCGACGAGTCCCACGTAGAGGAAGGCGGTGACGGTGTGAATGCTGATCGCCCATGCGATCGAGATCACTACGAAGGGGACGTAGAACAAGGGCGTCGGACGGCGATTGCTGAATTTCGAGTACAGGAGATACCCGCAGATGTGGAGATTGAGCAGCAGGTAGCCGTTCAACACCACGACATCCCACGAGAGCATCGAGCCGGGGAAATTAAACTTGCCGACCCACGGCACCAAGTGCCAGAAACGATCGGGCCGGCCGAGGTCGGCGACCACAAAAAGCAACGACATGACGATGGCGGCGATCGCGAGCAGTTCGCCGTAAATCACCACGTCGTGCATGGCCTTGTTCCGATAGATATACGCTGGAATCACCAGCATCACCGACGCGGCCGCAACCCCAACCATGAAGGTAAAATTGGCGATGTAGGCGCCCCACGAGACCTGATCGGTCATTCCGGTCGTGGCCAGCCCGCCGACCCATTGGCGCATGTAGGCATTTCCGCCGATCACGACCATGATGCCGAGCGCGCCCATCCAGGCGTAGTAACGGCGGCTCCCCGTAATGCTGAGCAGGTAAGCCCGGCCGAGAAAGCGCGCATAATCTCTTGCAATCGTGCTCATACGTCGAAGTAATAAAAGAAGCGCGGCAGCGTGCCCGCGTCTTCCTTGAGGATGTAGACGCGCTTGGTCTTGAGTACGTAGCTGATTTCGCTCTCGGGGTCGAGCAAGTTGCCGAAGATCCGCGCGCCGGTGGGGCAGGCCTCGAGGCAGGCCGGGTTCTTGCCTTCCCGCGTGCGGTGCAGGCAGAAGTGGCACTTCTCGACAACGCCCGCGGGCCGGATGCGATTGCTCAGGTAGCCCATGTTCGGATTGATTTCTTCCTTGGCGATCACGGCCTCGGAGAAATTAAAATGGCGGGCCTCGTAAGGGCAGGCGGCCATGCAATAGCGGCAGCCGATGCACCAGTTGTAGTCGATGACCACGATGCCGTCTTTCTCCGGCCAGGTGGCTTCGACGGGACACACTTTCGTGCAGGGCGGATTCGCGCATTGCTGACACTGAACGGGCAGGTAGTACTTGCCTTCCTGCGGCACCAGCGCGTGGTCGTAATTGTGATCGGACTGCTCGAGGTCGAAGGAGCCCATCGGCATCTCGAGCACCTTGATGTACTGAATCTGGGGATCGCGCGACTGGTTGTTCTCCTTCACGCACGCGGAGACGCAACGGCGTGAACCGTTGCACCGGGAGAGATTGAGCGCGTATCCGAATTGCACCCCGTCGAGCGGTT
>VFKU01000855.1 GCA_009885415.1 Rhodothermota bacterium | reverse complement strand
GCAAATTCGAGACCGGCGCGATCGGGTCCAGCGCGCAGGCGATCACCATCAGCGGCGTCTCTAGGCGATCGAGCCCCTGCAAGACATTCACGCGATCATTATCGACCGCAAGATAGCGGTGCTTCGCGCATTCCTCGAAGGTCCGCGTCACGGGCCCGGGCGACTGCTCGACCGCGTTGTAGAAGGCGGCCACGCCGAAATCGGGGTGGAGATTTTCCCAGCGCACGGGGATCATTTTGTAGTGGGGCCGCAGCCATGCGTAGACGGGGGCGATCGCCCGCTTCAGGATTTCGAAGAGGTGCGGGGCCGTCTCCATGAACCACACCAGCCGGTTTTCCCGCTTTGTCCAAAAAGGTTCCAACCACGGAGGCGAAGCGATCGTCGTTCCGCTGGCGATTTGCGCGCGCCCGTGCGCAAGTTCGTAGGCATACAACAGCATCCCGCCCATCGAATGCCCCACCCAGTGCACCTGGTCGTAGCCCGTGTTCTGCCGGATAAACGAAATCGCGCTCGGCAGGTCCTCCATCACGTAGCCGTCGTAGGTCGCCCGGTGCCGCGGCGTGCCCGGCGGCGGCAGGCTGGTCCGGTTTCCGCGCAGGTCGATCACCCAGCAGTCGTGGCCCTGCTCGACCAGATAATCCGTCAGCGAAGCCCCCGGCGGCAGCGCCATGTTCCAGTGGTTCGCCGTGAAGCCATGCACCAACAGCACGGGCTCGCCCGCCGCTCCGCCTTTGCGATAGCGAAACAGCCGAATCCGCCAGCCGTCGGGCGTAAGAATCGTATGAATTTCGCGCGCGCGTAGTTCGATGTGCAGCACGCGCTTGACGACCTGGTAGTAAATCGTGAAGGCCGCGAGCGCCAGCAACACGAAGGTAAAGAAGTTCTCGATCACGTTCAGTCCTTTACTTCGGAGGTCTCAGCCGCACCACGCGCCGCCAATTGCTGCCGAATCGCCTCGGCCACACTCCGCCCGACGCCCGGCACCTCGGCGATCTCGTCCGCAGACAAGCCCCTTATTCTGGCGATCGATCCGAACTTGTTCAAGAGTCGCCGTGCCAACACCGGCCCGAGGCCGGGAATGTCCGTGAGCGAGGTGCGCAAGGTGGCCTTTTTTCGGCGTTCGCGGTGGTAGGTGATCGCAAAGCGGTGCGCCTCGTCGCGCACACGGGCCAGCAGGTGCACCACCGCCGAGTTCTGCGGCAGGATGATCGGATTGGCCCGTCCCGGCACGAAGAAGCGTTCCGGAGAATGCCCGCCCTCGATCGCGCGCGACTTCGCGATCGACGCCGTGTCGAGGTCCTCGATCCCGAGGTCTTTCAAGACCGCCGTCGCCACGCCGAGTTGTCCCTTGCCGCCGTCGATCAGTAATAGGTCCGGATAACGCCCGCTCCCCTCCTCCAAGGCATCGCGTACACGCCGGTAGCGGCGGGT
>VFKU01000386.1 GCA_009885415.1 Rhodothermota bacterium | reverse complement strand
CGCCCGCATAGCCGAGATTGGCGATCGCGTTGCGGGAAATGTCCGGTACGGTCTGGCCGAAAACGATGTGGAAGACCAGCAAATCATTGACGAGCGAGCCGCGATAGCCGCGCGAACGCGCATATTCCGTGTCGCAATGAATCCGATTTCGATCGCCGGTCAAAGAAAGATAGACCGCGCAGTCGCCTTCGGTGATCGTCCGTCCGCCGCGATGTTCGAGAATCTGCCCGACGCGGAAGTCCTCGAAGTAATTGCCCTGCGCGCCACTCTCTGCCATCGCTCAGCCCTGCAACTCGCGCAGTTCGGCTTCGCTGATGACGCCGAGCGCGCGGGCGCGCGCCGGATCGATCCGCCGCCATGCCGTCGCCCGCCGGAGGCGCGCGCGCAGGTGACGATCGGTCGCGCGATCGGCCATGTAGGCGCCCGCGCCTTCGCCCATCACGGTCGCGCCGGTCCCCGCGCGGACGCTGGCGCTGTAGGACTCGATCTCGCGGATGTCCTTCTCGATTTGCGCGGCAGGCAGCGTTTCGCGGTAGGCCGCGACCACCATCAAGAGTTGCAGCGGATGCCCCACCCACTTCCCGCTCATGCCGAGCGCGATGCCGTGGCGCGCATCGTCGTAGACTTCCTTGAGCGCGCCGAGAATTTTTCGGCGGTTGTCGTCTTTCTGTTGGGCGCTCAGGTCCGCGTTGCGGTGGATTGGCGTCGGATAATTCAGCGTCATGCAGTCGATCGCGGGTACGTTTGCCGCGCCCGCGAGGTTCACGATTTCGAAGCGCGCCCAGTCGCACAGCGGATGATCGTTCCGAATGACCGGCAGGTTGGTGTCCGCGCTGTAATCCGCGATGCCCCAGATGATCCCCGCGAGCCTGCCGATCGAGGCCTTCACGAGCAAGGGCAATTGCGCGAGTGCATGGCCCGACTCCACTAGGAACTCCAGCCGAATCGAATTCTCTACCAGGCCGAGACGCTTCTCAATCCCGGCCAAAGTCTCGCAGACCCAGGCGATTTCGTCGGGATGCTCCGACTTCGGCCAAACGATCCCGGCGATGGGAAAGTTTTTCGATTGTGATCGCTCGGCCACGCGTCCGAAAACGCTGGTGATATCCTCGACGCAGGTGTCCAGCCGAAGCCCGGCCGGACGGTAGAAGGGCAGTGTCGTCCCCCACTCCGCCTCGGTGAAACAGCGCACCGCGCCCTCGCGCGCTTTCTGAATGGTCTCCGGCGTGAGCGCGACGGCGTCCTCGACATCCACCATGACGAAGGGCGAATGCTTGTCCGCGCCTTCGACGATACTCTTGAGAATAGCGAGCGGCGCGCCGGTGTGCTCTGTGATCGCCTCGGGGCTGAGGCCAAATTTATCGATCAGTCCCGCGACCGGCGCGAGACCGCGGATCGCTTTTTCCGGCGTGCCGGAGGCGGGCGTGGTGAAATGCGCCTGCTGATTCCAAAAGCGCAGCGGCAGGTCCGCGCTGAGCGAATCCCGCTGCCGCAGGAGGCCCAGGCGGGCCGATTCCGCGATCTCGCGGATTTCCTGCAGCCGATCAGCCGGCGTCTTCGTCGTGTGTGGAATGCTCGCCATCTGGCTTTGCTCCTTCGGGCATTGTCACTCGGCGCAGGATGATAGCATTTACCCAGATGCTCGCCAGAATGAGCGCAGCCCCCGCATAGAAGCCCGCCGACATAAGTTCTGACTCACCAAAGACGATCAGCGCGAGCACGATGCCGTAGACCGGCTCGAGGTTCGTTGTGAGAATGACCGTGAAGGGCGACAAGTGCCGCATGACGTAGATGCCGCCGATAAATGCGAAGGCCGTGCAGACGGTGCCGAGGACAGCCAGGTAGCCTAGATCCGTGGCCTGCGGGACGGGAATCGATCCGTGCAACAGCAGGACCGCGCAGAGCATCGTCGCCCAGGTGCTCAGTAATTCGTAGAACGAGATCACCCGCGAATCGTAACGGGCGATCAGCCGGCCGTTGATCACGGTGAACAGCGCACCGACGAAGGCCGCGGCCAGGCCCACGGCGATGCCGGCCGCGTGCACCAGTTCAAACCCGAAAATCACAGCGACACCGATCGCCGCGGCGACCCCCAGCGAGAGTTCATGGGTACGCATGGGCCGACGAAACACGATCGGTTCGAGCAGCGCGGTGAAAAATGGCGCCACCGACTGACACACGAGCGCAACGGAGACGGTCGACATCTTGATCGCCTGAAAGAAGAGCGTCCAGTGAATGGCGACCAGGACGCCGATGCCCGCGAGCCGGAGCAGGCCGCCGCGGTCGACACGGACTGGCGCACCGCCCCACCACAGGTATGCGCCGATGAAGGGCACCGCGATCGTGACGCGGTAGAACACGAGAGAGACGCTCTCGAGCGAAACCAGGCGGCCGATGATGCCCGTGAAGCCCCAGATGAGAACGACGAGATGTAGCAGGCCGTAATAGCGCAAATGCTCGGGCACACGGCCAAACACACCGGCGATCGTTTGCGGCCGTCCGCCCGTCATTCGCGCGAACTGCGGCCGCTCACGCGCCAGGGGCCGGACCGGGACCACCGCCCTTATCGTCGCCGGCGTCGCGCACGGCGCTGAGATAAATGACTGTCGCCGCGGACAACAGCGCCACGATCAAAATCGCGGCGGGCACGATGAGACCGGGCCAGATAGATCCGCTGCCCAGATCGGGCGACATAAATCGACTCACTCCGTCCATAGCGTCCCAGCCGCTCTCACGTGGCGTAGTCTTGCCCTTGCGAAATGATACCCCAACGGCCAACGGATCGGCCCTGATGCGACTCGCGGTTTACTTGCTGCTCACCGTGATGCCGGCCCACGTGTCCGTACGGAAAGGCGACACCGGCAACCCAATCCCGTTGTACAGATTGCAATCGGGGTTCTCGGCCCAGCCGTAGCGCACCGCGACCGCTTTCGAGACCTGGGGCGATGACACCACGACGGTATCACCGTCGATTCGCGCTTCCGCGTTCACGAACTTGTGGTCCGGGCCGGCGATCGCGAAACCGG
>VFKU01000744.1 GCA_009885415.1 Rhodothermota bacterium | reverse complement strand
CGGCCTGGAACGAGCCAATTTGTTTGCCGAACTGGGTGCGCTCCTTCGCGTAGGCGACGGTGAGCTTGTGGATGTAGTCGGCGCCGCCGATCGAGTCCGCCGCGATGCAGACGTTGGCCACGTTCAGCGTCTTCCGGTAGGCGTCCTCGGCGCACTTGGTGATGATGGCGTCCTTCGACACCTGCACGTTTTTGAAGTACACGTTTGCCGAGCGGCTCGTGAGGTCCGCGAGCTTGTTCGCCTTGACGCTCACCCCCGGCGCATCGGCGTCGACGAGGCAGAAGACCAGCCGGCCGTCGTCGTCCCGCGCGGCGACGGCGAAGAGGTTCGCCGCTTGCGCGTCCATCACCAGTTGCTTCTTGCCGTTCAGCAGAAGGCCGCCGTTGCTCCCGACGACCTTCGTTGTGATCGCGGAAAGGTCGATCTCGTGCGAGTCCTCGAAGAGCGCGAGCGCGCCGCGCGTCAGGCCGGAGACGAGTCCTTCGAGCCGCGCCTTCGCCGCGTCGTTCCCGCTCTCGCAAATGAGTTTCGACACCAGCACCGTCGAAAGGAAAGGCCCCGGCGTCACGCCACGGCCGAGTTCCTCTGCCACCACCGCCAACTCCTGCACGCCCATGCCGAGGCCGCCGTGCTCCTCCGGCACGAGAATGCCGAGCCAGCCCTGCTCCGAGAGGCGGGTCCAGATCTCGTCGTTGAGGCCCTTGGGCTCATCGGAGAGTGCGCGCACGCGGGTAAGCGGCACTTCGTTCTGCACGAACTTCCGCACGGAGTCCTGCAGCATGGTTTGTTCTTCGCTGATGCTCACGTTCATCGTTCTGCTCCCTGGTTCGTTTCGGGCGCCGGTTAGCGCGGCAGGCCGAGCACGCGCTCGCCCGTGATGTTTTTCAGAATTTCCGTCGTGCCGCCCTCGATCGAGTTCGCGCGCGAGCGCAGCCAGTGCCGCATCCACTCGTCCGCGAGCGTATGGTGGCCGTCGCTGCCGGGCATCAACTCGGCGTAGGGCCCGAGGATATCGACCGCCATCTCGAGCAGGTCCATGTTCGATTTGCACCAAATCAGCTTGAAAACAGACCCGATCGGCCCCGGGTCCGTCCCGCCGCTCGCGTGTGCGCGCATGCGCAGGTTGTTCAGGCGCTGCGTCTCGACGTTGGCAGCGTAATAGGCCAGCTTGTGCCGAATCACCGGGTCCTCGCACAAGTACCGGCCATGGCGCTTGATCTGTTTGGTCAGCTCGACTACATCGTGCAGCGTGCGTTTGATGCGGCCATAGAGTAGCGCGGCGATGTTCATGCGCTCGTGCATGAGCGTCGTGATAGCGACCATCCATCCGTTGCCCTCGCCGCCGAGCAAGTTTTCCTTCGGCACCTTCACGTCGCTGAAGAAGACCTCGTTGAATTCGGGGTCGCCGGTGATTTGCACCAGCGGACGCACTTCGACGCCCGGCGTGCGCATATCGACGATCAGATAATTCATGCCGGCGTGCTTCGATCCGGTCGAATCCGCGCGCGTCACCAGAATGCAGAACTGCGCAAGGTGCGCCACCGAGGTCCATATCTTCTGGCCGTTCACCACATAGAAATCCCCGCCGTCGCGGCACGTCGTCTTCAACGCGGCAAGGTCCGAGCCCGCGTTCGGCTCCGAAAAGCCCTGGCACCAGATTTCCTCGCCCGAGAGGATTTTAGGCAGGTACCGCTGTTTCTGCGCTTCGGTCCCGTGCGCCATGATCGTCGGGCCGGCCATGCCGACGCCGATCGTGTGAAACGGCGACGGGGTGATGTGGTCCGCCATTTCTTCCATGAAAATGAATTGCTCGATCGGCGACGCCGAGCGGCCGCCGTATTCCTTCGGCCAGTCGATGCCGGTCCAGCGGCTCTCGTACAACTTCTTCATCCAGCCAAAGGTGACCTCCATATACTTCTTGGGGTCTTCCGGGCGGGGCCAGGCGGGCGAGCCGAAGTCGCCGGGGATGTTCTTGTTAATCCAGTCGCGGACCTCCTCGCGGAAGTCCAGTTCTGCGGTCGAGTAGCTGAAATCCATGGTAAGTTCCTCGTAAAGTGCGGTGGCCGATAGTTTATATGTGTACTAAATTCGGTATTGTACCTTTCCGGTGTTTTCATGTCGAGCGGCACCGGGCCGGCCCGGAAATGCGCGCGGAATCCCCTCTAGCCATGGCCGTTTTTCGCCAACCGGCGGCGCTGGTCGGCGCGCGGCCCGCTATGTTATGCTCGATTTTTGCGGTCCAGGATGCAACATAAAGGGGAATCATAGCCATGAGAACGTTCGTGTGTGCAGGGCTCGCGGTGTTGGCGTTTGTGATGGGACCGGCGGCGTTGGGTGCCGAGAAATTGTTGGAACTGGACGCCAGCGGCGGCGCATCCAAGGGCCAGTGGTAATGATCGTGTCGAAAGCGATGGCACCGAACGCGCCGACGGGTCTGGCCGCGATGGCAGTCGGCAACGGCAACAAGTTTGAGGCGGCGTACGGCATGAGCATCGCCGCCGGGGCGCCGGTCGTGGCCGCCGTGGGCGAAGACGTGATCAAGGCCGAGCGCGCGAGCGACCGCGAGCCCGTGACGACGACAATCATGGTAAAGGTTACCGCCGAGCAACACGACGCCGTGAAAAAGACTATCGACACCTGGAGCGCGATCAAGGAGCACCAGGACCCGCTGAACGACGTGGCGGTAAATTTCGCCCAGGAAGTGATCGACGCGCTGAAAATGAAGCGCGCCTTCCGCGGGGGTCTCGCGCCGATCAACCCGGTGCAATACTTCGCCGATCTCGCCACGGTGAACCGCAAGTTCGGCCAGAAGAAAGCCTAAGCCCCGCGATCGAAAATCGAATCCTACGCGCCCATCCGGTTTGACGTATCGGATGGGCGCTTCTTTTTCTTTCGACTCGGGTGCGCCCATGCGGT
>VFKU01000809.1 GCA_009885415.1 Rhodothermota bacterium | reverse complement strand
TGCCGGGCCTGCGTGGTCGAGGTGGCGGGAGAGCGCACGTTGGCGCCGCGGCCGCCGCCGTTGCTCCCGCCGCCAACGCCGGTGGCGCCGGTGGTGCCCAAACCGTTCGCGCCGATCACGTTGACCGGGCGCGCGAGCGTGAGGCTGCCTTTGCTCAAAATCGCAATCGGGCGCGTGCCCGTAACGACGACGTTGGCCGTGCCGGTGATCGAGACGGAATTGAAGGTGAACACCGCGACCGTCTGGCCACCCTGCGTGTTCGCGGTCACACCGTTCGAAAAACCCGTTACGGTGAGCGTGGTCGTATTAAATGTGATCGTGCCGGACGAAGCGTTCAGTGTGCCCAGCGCGGTGAAGTCCGCAGGATCAAAGCGTGAGCCCACCGTGACCGCGGCCGCATCGGATGTGTGTAGACCGGCCAGCGTGGCGACAACCGCCAACAAAGCGAGGAGAGAACGACTATGGAGCGAACTCATGTGAGACTCCTGCCCGGATGCATGTTTTCTTTCCAATAATTTGAAAAATGATAAAACAGTGTACACAGTGAATTTAGCCAAAATTCACCGCATTGTCTACAGGTTAGCAAATGTCGTGCCGGAATATAAATCCGAGGTGTGCGGCTACGGTACAACTGATACGCTCACAGGTGTTTGCTACGCATCTCGCTACGTTCACGCATATTTGTCTAAAACTGAAATCGTGCCCAATTTGGGCGCAGAGGGCTCAGGGGATCGCCGTCCGCTTGAGCAACTTATGTCGGGCGGCGCTACGGTGTAATCAATGCTGAACAAATGTTCTGGAGGTAGGCGCTTCAATCGTCAACAGTTATTCGGTCAGGCCTAGTCTGATGTCGGATCAGCGTAGGGCGGGTTTCACGGTGGCATACGTTGCAACGGGACGTGTCCGTCGTGGGTTTGGATGCGATCTGCCTGGCGGTTGTTGGTGTCGGCGATTGGGGAGTGTGAGACATTTTTTCGCGCAAGAGGTCGCTACGCGGCGCCGATCGACGGAGAGAGTTGAGAAAGTACAACAGAGGGAACGTCAGTTTCCTTTTCGGCTCATGGAGCAGGCCATTCCAAATCTGGCCAGCTCGCGCTGGAACGCGTGGCTGGCGTATTGGCTGCCGCGATCGGAGTGGTGCAGGACGCCGTTGGCGGGCCGGCGGCGGAACCACGCCATTCGCAGCGCGTCGGTCACGAGGTCTGCCGTCATCCGCGGCTTGATCGACCAGCCGATCACTTCGCGGTTGAAGAGGTCGAGCACGACCGCCAGATAGAGCCAGCCCTCGTCGGTCCACAGGTAGGTGAGGTCCGAGGTCCACACCTGGTTGGGCGCGGCGGGGTTGAAGCGGCGATTGAGTAGGTTGTCGGCGACGGGCAGGGCCGTGCCTGGAGTCCGTCGTGGCTTTGTAGCGCCGCTTGTGCCGCGCGCGGATGCCGTTCTCGCGCATCAGCCGCTCGACGCGCGCTTTGGAGGCCGCCATGCCTCGGCTTCGCAGTTCCTCGACCATGCGTGGGCTGCCATACGCGCCTTTGAATTGGGCGTGAATGGCGCGGATCAGCATCAGCAGTTGCGCGTCCGTCAGGCGCTTTCGCTCCGGCCGGCCCCCGCGCGCCCAGGCGCGGTAACCGCTGAGGCTCACCTCCAGCACGGCACCCATCTCGTCCAGTTCAAACTCGTGGCGATGCGCATCCATCCAGGCGTACTTCACAGCGCATCCGTGGCAAAGTACGCCGCCGCTTTTTTTAGGATTTCAGTCGCCCGCTTGAGCCGCGCGTTCTCCGCCCGCAACCGCGAGAGTTCCATCTGCTCCGGCGTGACCGGCTTGGCCCCTGCCCCGTTGAGCTTGCCGGCCGCCGCCGCCTTCACCCAATTGCGCAGCGTCTGACCGCTCAGCCCCAATTCCCTGGCCACCGCCCCCACCGTGGAGCCTTCCTTCACCCGCCCGACCGCCAGGGACTTAAATTCCGCCGTGTATTCCTGCCTCGGTACTCGCATCCTTACATCCTCCAAAGTGAACGTCCATTCTACGTTACCCTTGGAAGGCGAATTTCCGGGGGAAGCTCACATGTCGTACATGTGGCACTTGTTCATTACACATTATTGTGCACTGTACCGCACACAAAACTTTGCGTTCAACCAAGTTCTTGGTACGCTCGATACGAAATTCCCTCGCCGTAACAGTCGAAGATCGCGTCGTAGATCTATCTTTTCTCCTAACATATTTCGGGTGGTCTTCGAGCATGGATCGAAGCGATCGGATTGCGGCGAAGTCTGGCAATCACTTCAATCAAGGGTAATCTCGTAGGTCATTGTCCCGCAATCAGTATTAATTGTCGAGACGGACAAGTCCATTGAACTTTGGATTACTGTGTTTCGAACGGGCCATTCGGCTGAATGGCATAGGCCTTCCAGAGGTCTTCGCCGGAACTGGCCCAGCTCGCGGAGCCGCCGATGAAGAAAGCGGCGCCGGCCGACGCGGGGTAATCCGCCTTGAACTTGATGAACTTCACGTGGCCATCGAGGTACAGGCAGTTCATGCCGCCGGGAATGTGGTTAAATCGCTGGAGTTGGCCGCCGACCGGCAGGCCGTTGATCGGATCTGGAAATTGAGCGGTGGTCGGGTTGGGCGAGCTGATCATGTCGAACATTACGGGGATGTCGCTCTGCGAGCGGCCGGAGGCCCCGGGATTGTTGATGTCTGTAATGAAGACGCGTTCGATGCCCTCTCGCATGCGCATTGATTTGCTGAGCGGACCGGAGCCCCAGCAGGGTTCAATCGAACCCTGGACACCCAGCGGGTCGAAGATGGGATCGGTCCAATCGACGTCGTCGTCGTAGTGGTAGGGGTTCCAGCCTTGCGCCTGCACCATGCCGGCGACCATGAAACGAATCGCGAAGATTTCAGAATCGATCAGTGCGATATCGGAGCCGCAATTTTGTTCATCCTGTTGTGTCGCCCACGCGGTGTAGCCGTAGGAATTCGAGGCAAGCGCGCAGACCCATGCGTCATAACGATCCCGTGGGGTGAGATTCGGGGTGGTCGCGATGGCCTCGAGGCGTGCATGCTGCTCGAGGGGAGTCTGCTTGTTAATGTCTGACGGGCAGAAGAATATGTTGGCATCGGTGACGTACTCGGGGTAGATGGCGAGAGGATCCGCCATGAGCAAGCCTGCAAGGACAGTGGGATCAAGAAAGCCGCCCG
>VFKU01000181.1 GCA_009885415.1 Rhodothermota bacterium | reverse complement strand
GTATCGATGAGCGTCTTGAACGCCGGGTCATCTTTGCGTCCGAAATCGGGCTTGAGCGCGCGGATGATTACGTCCTTGAGCGAAAGCCCCTGAATCCGTTGGGCGGCCCAATCGGCGGAGATTTCCGTGCACTTCATCCCCCAGACCTTCTCGGTATAGCTCTCAAAGAAGGTTTCGAACAGCCGGTCGCCGAATCGGTTGACCACCCAATCGCGGAACGAGACTTCGTTCGGAATGGGACGCACTTTACGGTACAGATGACTTAAAACCGCAAGCACGGAGAACGTCAGACCCATCTTGGAGAACGCGTTCCAGGCCCGCAAGGGATAATCGAGGAAGTGGTTGCGGTAGTAAATCCGGCTCGCGCGCTTCACTTCGATAAAATCGTCTGGCAGCAGCGCGTGCCACCACTTCGACACTTCCTCAATCTTCGTGTAAAACCGATGGCCGCCGATGTCGAGCCGGTAACCTTTGTAGTTTACGGTTCGGGCGATCCCGCCGACATACTCCCGGTCGCTCTCGAGGACAATGCAATGCTCGCCCGCGTTGGTGAGTTCGAGTGCAGCCGCCAATCCGGCAGGACCCGCCCCGATAATCACCACCGGGAGCCGCTCACCGACCGACATTGACGGCATGCAATCCGCCAATATCGTGAACGAGGTCGCCAGCGCCGCGTCACTGCTCTGATCTTGAGTCTTCAATACTTCTCTTTAGTTCGCAAGTTAAGCAACGGTTACACCGACTTGGCCATTCAGGAAGCAATACTCGATCGGCTGCCGATGCAGTTTGGTTCGCGCACTCGCTCTTCTGAGCAATACCGGTGCCACAAGTACGCAAACGCGCGGACTCGGACAATCTCGGGCGCTACGGCCTCATTTGGCGCAAAAACCATGCAGTCCGTCCCAATTCGCGGCGATATTGGTTGACAGTTTGTCAGAGTTGCTAAACATTTTTCGTTCGCCGGCTGGGACAGCCTGAGTCACTGCGGGCGCTTCTCGCGCGTCCAGAAGACCTCACGCCAATCCCCTAAAGCGGTTTAGGAAAAACTGTAGCCGAGCAAAAACCCGGTAGGGCGGGTCATGACCCGCCCTACCGGGTTTTTGCTCAAAAAACGGTCCGGATAGCAGCTACAGTTTTTCTTAAACTGCTCTAACGTCGAGAAGGCCCGCCCGACGGACGCGTAGTTTTCAAATGCGGATCTATCGGAACTACCGATCCCCGCGCGAAGGGGGTTCCGCGAGTGGCGCCTCCCTTTCCGGAACGCCCGCGAACGCATGGCGTCCGGTCGAAGCCTCTTGCAAGTAACGTCCGACCCCCAGGATAAATCCTAGTCCACAGTAGAAGAAGTACAGGAGAAGCAACGGAATCGCGCGAAGCAGAAAGGACCATCCTCTGCGGCGCCTGAAGAACGAGACCAGCTTCCAGTTGAGCACTACCGGCAGGGTCAGGAAAACCAGGCCGGCGGCCCACGCCCACGGAGACGCGATCGCGGCGGCCGCGGCGAGCAGCGCCAGATACACCGAGACAACCGACGCGCGAGCCTGCCATCCGAGGTTGAGTTCGGAACCGCCGCGTCCGCGGTTGTGCAGAAGCATTGCCGTCCACGGGACGGCACGCTGGAAGACGTCGGTCCGGATGAGATTGACCAGGGTCCAGCGCTTGCGATGTTTTACCTGTAATTCTTTGAGCATGTGAATCTGGTGGCCGCGCCGCCCCAGCAGATAGCCGAGGTGAATATCCTCGACGCTCGGTTGCCTCCAGTACGATTCGTTGAACCCCCCAGCCTTGCGAAACACGTCGGTCCGGATGAGTCCGCATCCCGACCAGAAGCTGGAAACCGTCGGGCCGGCGGTCTGGTGTACGAAATGATGAAAGAGATTCTTGAATTGTGAGCACGCATTCGGTTCAGAGGGATCGTCGTCGTAGGATCCGATGGCCGCAGCATAATCGGGGTGATCGTCGAAGTAGCGCATGACCAACCCGACCGCCTTCGGCGGCACCTCAACGTCGGCGTCCAAGAACCAGAGGACGTCTCCCGAGGCCTGCTCGGCTCCAACATTCCGGGCGCGTGCAGGGCCGACGTTTGACGTCAGTTCGTGCAGGCTTACACCGTACTTCCTCGCAGTTTCCGCCCTGCCGTCCGTGGAGGCGTCGTCCACCACGATGATTTCGTGAAGCGGGCGATGGGCCTGTTCCGATGCCCGCAGCGCCGCGAGACACCGCTCCAGCAGAGTGCCGCTGTTATAATTGGGTATGATGACGCTGATTTTGGTCATGAGTGATCGATTCAACAATGCGTGATCGCAGGCCCCAAAGTGCCGGCCGGGCCCCTCGCAATCCGTGGCGTTGGCCCACTCGGCACGTATAATCCCATAAAGGAACGTGCCCGCCGGCGCAAATAGTATGGCATGAACCGCTTTTATCCTTGGGAGCCGCCGCGAATTGCTTTCCTCGGCAAGGCTAATCCAAGGAGACGGATCTATCCAGTGCAACGTGGACGCTGGGCGAGTACGGAATGTGCAGACATGACGACTACCGGGGTTTGGATCGAATGCGAGCGGTTCACAATCTGAATTCGAATGCGGTGAAAGGTGCGCAATGTCGATATTTGTGACGGGCGGCGCCGGATATATCGGCAGCGTAATCGCGGAGCGGCTCTCGGCCGACGGCGAGCGCGTCGTGTGTTTGGACGACCTGTCCACCGGCCACCGCGATGCCGTCGTAACCGAAACGGAATTCGTTCAAGGAACAATTCTGAACTCGACACTGGTCGAGTCCGTCTTGAGACAGCACTCGGTGGACACCGTCATCCATTGCGCGGGGTTTTCAATCGTCGACGAGTCGATACGTGATCCTCTCCGCTATTTCGAGAATAATGTGGTGGGTGGCCATGCGCTCTTGCGCGCCATGAACTCGTGCGGCGTCCGTCGCATCGTATTCAGTTCGACTGCCGCCGTCTACGGCGCGCCGTGCTCAACGCCCATGGACGAGACACATCCGATCGCACCCATCAATCCTTATGGTCGCTCAAAAAGAATGGTCGAAGAGATGTTTGAGTGGCATGCGCGCGCGTACGGGCTGAGCTTCCTGTCGCTGCGGTACTTCAACGCCGGCGGGGCCAGCGCGCGTTTTGGAGAACATCACTCACCGGAGACACACCTCATTCCGATCGCCCTGGACGTGGCGGCCGGGGCCCGCGACGCGCTCACCGTGTACGGAAACGCCTATCCCACTCCCGACGGCACCTGCGTCCGGGATTTTGTTCATGTCGAGGACCTGGCGGATGGCCACGCGCGCGCCGTCGATTACCTCCGTCGCGGTGGCGATTCCGGCGCGATCAATCTGGGCAGCGGCTCGGGCCATTCCGTGCTTCAGGTGGCTCGGGCGGTGGAGCATGTTACCGGACAGACCCTGCGTCTCGAGTTCGGTGAACCCCGCGAGAACGAAGCCCACACCCTCGTGGCCTCTCGCGAAAAAGCGCTTGCCTTGCTCGGCTGGGCGCCCTCCCGCAGCAACATCGAACAGATTGTTGCCGATGCACGTCGCTGGCGCCAGCAGCACCCTCGCGGGTATGCGCAATAGGCACGCCACGTCCCCCCGCGCCCGCACCTTTGAATCTCTCGGCGGCGAAACGAGGCAGCGCTACAGCCGGCGGTGCGTGTTCCCGGCGAGAACGGACCGGCGTATTCTTGGCGAACTCACACCAGCAGGTCACGATGCGCCCCGTCTCCGAAAAGCAGTGCGCACATCCGACAGCTCCCGCAGCGCAGCGCCTCGCCCAGGCAACGAGACCCACGCGACGACATAGACTGGGGCAAGAAGAGCAACAGCCACGGCCAACCGCCGCCATCCTTCCCGGTCGGAGGCGGGGATGATCGTCCACGCGAGCGCCATCACCGTTACGGCCACGGCCGGCCGGGCGAGAGCCGCGCCGACGTCATTCCATCGTATTGCCGAGCCGCGTAACCAGAGAGCAAAAGTCACCGGTGTCAGCAAGATGGTGGCGAGGGCGTAGGCCATCGCAACCTGCGTGACGCCGTAGGTGGCTCCAATCGCGATGCACATCGCGGTTATGACCGCTTGGATACTCCCCCACACGAGCTGAGCACGCGATCTACCTTCGGCAAGTAAGGTCCATTTGGTTGTGTGGTTGATGCTCAAGGCCAGGGCGGCGAGAGACAACCACCGCAAAATGGGAACGGCCCCATCCCATTGATCGCCCGCGAGTACGGCCATCACGGCCTCCGCCTCAAGCGCGACGCCGGCCAGAATCGGGAACATGAACGTCCAGAGCAGGCGCATGCCGCGGCGGTAGTAGTTTCGATAGCGCTCGACATCGTCGCGCACCCGGCTAAATCCCGACAACGCCACACCCAACAACCGCGCGTATATCATCTGTTGCGAGCCATAAGCCCATCGATCTGCGAGAGAGTACAAGCCCACCGACGACGCGCCACCAAAGACACTGATTAAGATGCGGTCCAGGCCCTTGCCCAGGAAATTGACGAGCCGGTTCCCGATGACATCGCCGCCGTAGCGAAGCATCGGCCACAATCCCGTCCCGAATCGAGGGCGTCCCGGATGCCACCCTCCTGCTACATAAAGCCACGTGCTGCGAACAAGAGCTTCGACAGGCATGTGCGCCGCAAGAGCCCAATAGCCGGCCCCGCGCAGGGCCAGCGCGATGCTGGCGACGACACCGGCGAAGGTCCCAACGCTTGAGGCCACGGCGATCGTGCCGAAGCGCAACTGACGTTTGAGCACGGCTTCATGCTGAATGCTGGGGCCAAAAAAAATCAGGGTGCAGGCCAATACCGGGAGAAGACCAATCAGTAGAGGCTCGTTGTACATCCACGCCACGGCCGGGCCCAGCGCCACGACGGCCATCGCCAGGATCACCGCAAACCCAAGGTTGAACCAGAACAAGGTATCGATCTGGGCCTTGGTGATTTGCTTCTGATACTGGACGCTCGACGGCAATCCAAGATCGAGTATCAGGTTCGTAAACTCGATTACGGTCATCCCCATCGCCACCAATCCAAAATCGGCGGGGGTGAGTAGACGCGCCAAGACAATCGCGGCGCCCGCCGTCAGGCCGAACTGCAGGAACTGACCGATAAGTGTGAAGGCACCCGCCTGGACCGACCGTCGTCCTATATCGGAGTCTATAGTGGGCGGGTCAAATGAACCGGCCGCGTCGCCGGGTGAATGGGACATTCAGCTTTGCACCTTAAGGTTGTCATTACAGGTTGAGTCTATCCGCGAATTCGAGTAATCGCTGAGATCGGCGGTTTGATATCGACGGTAACCTGGCTCAGGAGTGCATCCGCCACCGGCGACTCGGAGCAACTATAATTCATCCATGTTAATCCTTTTGAGAAATTTGAGTACGGGACACTCAGTAGCCCCCAATCGCCGCCGTTTCGCCCCCATATAAACGCTATTTTATTTCGTATTCCCCCGGGAATCCGGAGTCTGTGGCATTGTCTATTGGAGCCGTCCGAGAGCCGTGCGATACTCACTTCGGGTCTAGATACTCCGGCCATTCGGCAATCTCGACGATTAGAGAGGAATCGCCGCCTTGAAACGAAAATTAAGATTGGCCCTTTTCGGCTGTGGGGGAGCCGCGCGCCACCTCCACCTCCCCGTCTTGAGCCGGATGCCGTCCGTCGAGCTGACGGCGATCGCCGAGCTCGACCCGGCCCTGCGCGACGAAGCGTCCAGGCGCGTCCCCTCGTCCGCCGCCTATGCCGATTTCCGGGAGCTTCTCGCCGAGGCCCAGGTGGACGCGGTCGTCATTGCCCTGCCCAATCCGCTACACGTTTCGGCGGCCGTGGCGGCCTTCGATCGAGGCCTGCACGTGTATCTCGAGAAACCCCTGGGACTGTCTTTGGACGAAGGCCGCAAGGTCGTCCGTGCTTGGCGCAACTCGGGCCGGGTGGGCATGATCGGATATAATTATCGCTTCGGCCCCATGCAGGTTGAAGCGCGGCGGCTTATTGCCGAGGGCCGCATCGGCAAGGTCGTAGCCATGCAGAGCGTATTCTCTTCGGCGGCCAGAGACCTGCCGGCCTGGAAACAACGCCGAGAAACGGGAGGAGGCGCGTTGCTCGATCTCGCCTCCCACCATCTGGATCTCGCCGCGTGGCTGCTCGACGCAGAGCCGGTCGCAGTCGGGTGCACTCTCGGTTCCCTCCATTCCGAGGACGACACCGCGATGTTGCAACTCGAATTCGAGAACGGGCCGACGGCCCAGATCACGGCCTCGATCACGGCGGTCGAAAACGACCGGTTCGAGATTTCGGGCGATGCAGGTCGGATCGTGTTTGATCGCTATCGATCGGACAAGATCGAAATACACCCGCCCTCGCTCGAGCGCGTCCGCCTGTTGCGAGCGGGCTATGCGTTCCGAGACTTGGCGAGTTTTTCGTACTGGCGGCGCAAATTTACGGATGCCGGTCCAGAGGAATCCTACTGGCGGGCGCTCGGGGCCTTCGTCGACGCGGCCTTGGCCGACCGCCAGGCCGCGCCCAGTCTGGACGCCGGCTACCGAGGCCTGGAAATCATCGAGGCGGCCGAACGATCGGCGCGAGAGGGGCGGAAAGTCGAGCTCCGAGCGGAAAAAGATGAAGATTCTGCTCGTTAACGACTACGCCGTACCCACGGCCGGCGCCGAGATTATGTTGTTCTCATTGCGCGAGGGTTTGCTTCGGCGCGGCCACGACGTCCGGGTCTTTTCCAGCGACGCCCAGCTCATCCCCGGACCGTCGTTCGCCGATTGGACCTGCCGCGGGACGACCAGCCGCTTGCAGGTGCTCAACTCAACGTTCAACCTCTCGGCGCTGCGTGAGTTGAAGAAGGTCTTGACCGAATTCAAAGCCGACATCGTCCACGTGAAGATGTTTCTCTGGCAGCTCTCGCCCTCCATCCTTTCGTTGTTACGAAACGTGCCCGCCATCTACCACATTGTGACCTTTAAACCGATCTGCCCCAACGGCCGCAAGCTCCTGCCCGATGCTTCGGTCTGCCGTAACAAGATGGGCCGGGCCTGCCTCTCAAGCGGTTGTCTTACGCCCCAGAGTTGGGTGCCGATGATGCTCCAGCATTACCTCTGGAAACGGAACCAGGATGTCTTCGACGCGTTCATCACCCCGAGTAGCGCCATGAAAGAGTGGCTGGAGGCCGAAGGCGTGGGGCCGGTCGAGGTCATCCCGAACGGGTGCAACCTTCGTCTCGCGCGGCCGCCACTCTCAGGCGATCCGATCTTCGCGTATGCCGGGCGCCTCTCCTATGAAAAGGGCGTCGGGACTCTCATTCGCGCTTTCGCCAGGACCCGCCAGGCGGCCCCCTCGGCCAAGCTCTGGATCGCCGGCGACGGCCCCGAGGCGGATTCGCTCAAGAGTCTGGCCGGCGAACTCGGTGTGGCATCGAGCGTCGAGTTCATGGGCGCCCTCCCCTTCGAGGAGATGGACCGGCGCTTTGAACGCGCGTGGGCCCAGGTCGTTCCCTCCCTATGGGACGAGCCCTTCGGGATGGTCGCGATCGAGGGAAGCATGCGCGGCACCGCCGTGGTGGCCAGTCGCTCGGGTGGGCCGGCCGAAATCGTCGATGACGGCGAATCGGGCATCCTCTTCACTCCCGGGAACGAAACAGAGCTTGCCGAGGCCCTGACGCGATTGGCCGGCGATCGAGAGTTGTGCGAATCGTTCGGGCGCAGAGGTCACGAGGTTGCCCTTGAGCGATACTCGCTTGATGTAGAGATCGATCGCATGGAGGGACTCTACAAGAGACTACTCAATGGAGCGGTGCCTACATGAAGCAACACGCAGACCGGGCGCCTTTGGTCATCCTCGGCATCGACGCGGGGGACCCCGAACTCATCATGCGCTGGGCTTCGGACGGCACGTTGCCGAACATCGGATCGATCGTCCGTCGCGGATGTTTCGGGAAGACGGCCGGGCCGGAGATGGTCAGCGAGCACGGCGTCTGGGTTTCGTTGATGAGCGGGATCTCGCGCGCCGAGCATGGCTACCACTACTTTCGTCAGTTGAAGCCCGGGTCCTACACCCTTGCTCCCGTGCGGGGCCGCGAGCTCGGCGTGGAGCCTTTTTGGACTCGACTCCCGGCCGAAAAGCGGATTGCCGTCATCGACGTCCCAGACATCGCCGCGCCGAGACCCCACCCGGGGTTGCAACTCTCCGAGTGGGCGACGCATTACCCCTACTATCCGGCATCGAGTTATCCCGATGAACTTCTTGCTCGAGTCGGCAGCGAGTTCGGCCCTCAGACGGTGATCCACGAGGACCCGGCGAGCGACTACTCAGAAGACCGAAAACTCTACGCGCAACTCATGGAACGCGCCGCGAAGAAGGGCCGGCTTTGTCGCTCACTGCTCGGCGAGAAAAGTTTTGATCTGGTGGTTGCAGTGTTTGCCGAAGCCCATACGGGGTCACATCAATTCTGGCGCTATCGTCCAGGATCGAATCAGCCCGTGCCCAAAGAGCATGATGGCGAGCTCACGGACGCAATCAAGAATCTTTATCAAGCGATCGACGCAGCATTCGGCGAAATCCTCGCTCTCCAGCCTCCAGATGCAAACGTAGTCCTCGTCTCCTCGGTCGGCATGAAGTCCCAGTGGCCGGCCGCGGGGTTGTCTGCGGCGATTCCCTTTGCACTGGGCTACCAGTTCGCACCCAAGGGCGTTTCAAGTGGATTCGATCCCCTCAATTTGCTTCGGAAGATGCTGCCGCAAAGTGTCCGGAACGCATTGAGCGGTTTTCTTTCGAGCAAGGCCCGCGAGAATTTGGTCAGCGACAAGTTCAGCAAGGCGACGGACTGGAGCCGGACGCGGATCTTCTCCATCCCTTCATACTACACCAGCCAATTTCGTGTGAATCTCGCGGGGCGCGAGCCCGAGGGGATCGTCGAGCCCGGCGCCGAATACGAGAAGACGCTGGACGAGTTTGAGGCGGAATTGCGCAAGCTTGTCGATCCGGTGACGAGGCGCCCGGCGATCAAGGCAATCCGTCGCACTCAAGACCTCTTCGGCGGCGACCCGCCGGAGATCCTGCCCGACCTTTTCGTCGAATGGGAAGAGGCCGACCACTTCGTGGCGCGGGTGCAGCATCCCCAGGGCGAGATCGTCCAATCGCAGTGCGAATTCCACCGGGGCAGTGATCACTCCCAGTTCGGCTTCGTGGCAGCCGCCGGCCCCGCCATCGAAAACAACGGCGACTTGGGAGAGGTCTCGCTGCTGGACCTGACGCCGACCTTCCTCGCATTGCTCGGCCAGCCCCCGGCGGAGGAACTCGCCGGCAAGGTCCTGAGTAGTATAAAAAAGAAAAAAGACCCAACGCCCGGCTAAGGCTTGGACGTGCCGAGGCGAACTGGAACAAGATCGAATCGAACGGAAGGTTGAGAAAATCAGGAGGTAGAAAGCGGTGAAATCCCAGAGCGACATAAAAATGTCCGTCATACTCGTGTGCCACGACACGTATGACACAATTCGTCTGGCCGTAATGCATATTGCCGCGCAGACGGTGCGAGAGTCGTTGGAACTCGTCATCGCCGCCCCCTCACGCAAGCGACTGGGTCTGGTGGAATCCGACTTGAAAAACCTCCACAGCTACCAGGTCGTCGAGGTGGGCGAATTCCTGCACCGGGGCACAGCCGCCGCGGCCGCGGTCAGGGCCGCGCGAGGACCCATCCTCGGCATGGTCGAGAACCACGCCTTCCCGGATCCGCAGTGGGCCGAGGTTCTGATCGAGGCCTACAAGGGTCCCTGGGCGGGCGTCTGTCCCGTGATCGAAATCTTCAATCCGCAGACGCTGATCAGCCGAACCGAGCGCCTGATCGACTACGGCAACTGGATCGCCCGCACCGAGGCAGCCGAAATCGATCGACTGCCGTGGCACAACTCGTCCTATAAACGGGACCTAGTCATGCAATTCGATGACGACCTGGAAAATGTTCTCGAACCCGAGGATCACCTGCAAGATCGTTTGAGGGTGCAAGGCCACCGCTTCTACCTCGATCCCCGAGCTCGGACCCGACACATTTCGGACTCCAAGTTTTCGGCGGCCGGGTCGGCGATGTTCGGCAGGGGTCGGCTCTTCGCGGCTTCGCGATCGAAGAACTGGAGCTTCGCGAGGAAACTGGTCTATGTTCTGGCCTCGCCCTTGTTTCCGTTCATTCAACTCTACCTGATTCGCGAAAATTTCGCGCGCTTTCATAACCGATATCCTGCCTATCGGCTCCTGCCAATGGCGCTGCTGTTGACGGGGATCATCGCCCTCGGCGAGTGCGCCGGCTACCTTGCGGGCGCCGGCGATTCCATCACTTGGATGGCGCGTCACGAATTGGAAATCGAACTGCGAGCAAACAAGAAAGAGATCAAGCAATTTAAGTCTCTGCTCGCGCAACGCGTTGCCGAATCGTGAGGGCGCTCGTCACCGGCGCCAACGGCACGATCGGGTCCTGCGTCGTCGCCAAGCTGATCGAAAGAGGACACCAGGCGCGCGCGCTGGTTCGTCCGGCGAGTGATCGTTCCAGCCTCGAGGGCCTTGAGGCGGAGGTCGTCGAGGGAGACCTTTGCGACTTGGAGGGGCTAAAGCGCGCGGCCGAGGGATGCGATTGGATCTTCCATCTGGGTGCCGCGCGCCCGGCGAAGGCGGACGATCACCGGCGCTTCACCCAGGTCAACGTGGGAGGAACGAAAAATGTGGCCGAAGCCGCGCTCTCGGCGGGCGTTCAGCGCCTGGTTTTCACCAGCTCGATCGGAGTTTACGGTTTCGTCACCCAGGGGCCGATTAACGAGAGTTTCCCGGTCCGCCCCAACACCCACTATCGCTCGTCGAAGGCCGATGCGGAAACAGTCTTGCTCAAGCGATACAAGAGCGACGGCCTCCCCGCTGTGATCGCCCGCCTATCGAGCATCGTCGGCCGCGGCGCAAAGAGTTGGGTTCCTTTTTATCGCGCCGCCCGTCAGAGGGATTTCCGCATCGTCGGCCGCGGCGATAACAGGATTCAGATCGGCTACGCCACGGACGCCGCCGAGTGTCTCCTCCGATGTGCAGAGACCCCCGGCGTCGAAGGGGAAGTTTTCAACGTCTCGGGCGCCGAGCCATTGAAGGTGCGCCAATACGTCGATATAGTTCGAAGCGAGGTCGGCGTCTATGGAGAGGTCGGGCGATTGCCCGCGGCGCCTTTCGTCCTTTACACGCACCTTGCGACGCTCGCTTACCGGGCGACTCGCCGCGAACCGTCCCGAACCAAACACTACGAGGTTTTCCTGGCCGACATGGAATTCGATCTGTCGAAAGCGCGCGAACGTTTGGGTTTTACACCCACCGTCACGACCGCCGAGTGCGTCCGGCGCACGGCGGAGTATTTTCGGAACGAGAGGCTTTTGTAGTCGGGAGCAGTGGTTCTCGCTCGTGGGATATCGCCCGTCCCGCAAGACAATGGGTTGGCGAAAGCGTCCGACAGAGATCATTGCGCTTGTTGAAGGCCATGCAGACCGAACCCGAGTTTACGTTTTCCATCATCGTCCCGACCTACAATCGGCCGGCGCGCGTGCGCGAGTGTCTGGCCGCGCTCTGCGAACTGGATTACCCGAAGGACAAGTACGAAGTGCTTATCGTCGATGACGGCGGAGACGATCCGCTGGACGACGTCGTAACTACACACCCCTCCGGGCCGAAGGTTCGACTCCTGCGCCAGAAGAACGGGGGGC
>VFKU01000418.1 GCA_009885415.1 Rhodothermota bacterium | reverse complement strand
GCCCCCGGCGAATACGAAATCGAAGCCTGGCACGAAGCCCTAGGCACCCAACGCGCCAAACTCACCGTCAACACCGACGCCCCCACCACGACTGCCAACTTCACCTTCACCCGCCCACAGAAAAAACCGTAGCGCGAAGGTCGCAGGCCGCGGACATCCGATTTCGCTAGATGTGCGTTCTCCGGCAATTGAGATTTGAACTCATTCTCCATGCCTTGGCGAAGAGGTCTTGGAAATCGCATCCTTCACTTCCTCTTTCACCGTTTTTAATACGGTGATCATCGCATCTATGTCTCTCGACGCTTGAGCCTGTAACACAAGATTTCGGATATTGGAATGCTGCGCAAGTCCAAGCTGTGCCGCCGATGGTGCAAGTTCCTTGATCCGATCGAATGCACCGCGTACGTCGATGCTCTTGCAAAGTATCCTGTCCATTTCTCGAAGATATATTAGATCTTGGCTTAACGCGGTTTCTTCTTCCTTCTTCGCATTTTCAGCCTTGTCTTCCTTGCGATACCAGTGCGATTGGTACTTTTCGTGAAGGCTCAAAAGCAGTGCCGAAAATGCCACCACCGCGATTATTGCTTGTATCCAATCGGCACGAGAAAATGAACTCCCCATTGCTCTCGAAAGGAAAAATGTTGCGCTTGATTCCGGGTTCATCGTGATTACGGGCCTTGTGTTATGTCTTATTCATCCATGTCGAAAAGCGCTCACGTCGCGCGTCTCGCTGTGGAGCCGCCTCAGTTTGACTCATACACGGTGGCGCTAATGCTCACATAAGGCCATTCCTCGGTTAAAAACTTTATCACCCCACGAGCGCGGTATCCGTTATCCATAAATGGCGCGATCTCCTTGGCTTGCTCCTTAGCCACGTAACCTAACTGTTCGCCTGACAATCGAAAGACTTTGATCGCGTTCGGGTCAAATGGATTCGTTGGTTCCCGCTCAAACCTAAGTTCTTCATTCACCTTACAGGCTCTCGCGATCTCCATCCGCGCTGCTCCGTCGTCGTTCTTCAATTTAAGTCCAGCCACAACAGTTCCCCACCCCTTTACCATTCCATGTTTTGGCGATACAGGTGCTTGCGGCCCCGCTTGTTCAGCGATCGTTCTCGATAACCGATCTATATTTCCTCCGCTACTCTTTCCCAAACGTTTAATTCGTTTCTCCCAATCACCGGCCCAACCTTGCGCTATTGCCTGCTCACAGAGGTCTAAAGCCAATTTATACTGACGCTGTTTTTCTCGGATGACTACCAATTGTTCGTATCCTGTATGTACGGGCAACCCTTTGGGATAATCTCTACTCATTTGCCGTTTTGTGTGCGCTGCAATTGCGATCTGTTGTTTGCACGCTTGTATGGCCAACGAGAGAGCCAGAGGCTCACGATCTCTTTGCTTGTAATAGTCCTTAACCAGTTGATGAAACGTGAAATGTAAATCCGTTTCGCCTTTCTCTCCAAGACGTTCACGTAATAATTCCCGTGCCCTTCTTTTGACCTCTTCTACAACAATCGGATCGTCTTCTTCTTCAGGTTTGTACTCGTAGACAGTCGCGTCTCGTTTGTCCTTTTTCATCAGTGGCGGCGCAACCACTATCGTGATCGTTCTTCCGCAACGGTTGCACTTTCCAGTCTGTCCGAGGTACTGCTCAGAAATCTTGAGTATGTTATTACAATGCGGACAAACGAACTCGATCATGCACATTAGCTCCCTGTATGAGTTACGCTTCGTCCACGCCGAAAAACGCCCACGCGGCAGAGCCGCCGCACTTCGACTTGCCGGCGATGTGCTCCACGATATCATCCATCTGCAGCTGGGAAGCTCATAGATCTCTTCACTCATGACTGTCAATAATTTACCTCTTGTTCCGCGCTTTGCCACAGCGCCGATCCACATCACCCAGCCCCTCCCCAAGTGCAACAACTCGCACCATATATGTAGGCCCTATCGATCCTATTCGTCCTATCCGAAACACAGAGGCGCCATGTCCACCATCACCGAAGCTCCACCGACCGCCACGACCCGCGGCACCCTTTGCGCCCGCTTGTGGCCCCCCCTGACTGGATCGCCCGCCTCGGACGACGCGAAGATCGCCAATTCCCTCCGTCACCCCACAACGGTTTTTCTTTGCTTACTTTCTTTTATCAAAAAGAAAGTAAGGATCTTTGGAGTCGCCCGCGCGTTTCGCCTACAATCGCAACCAGGGGGCAACGCCGCGATGAGGATTTCCTGAGGTGATCACTGTGTCCACCGCGCCCGACCCGCATCCGCCTTTCTGGCGCCGCCTCATCTCCACCGATCACAAAACCATCGGCATTCAATACGGCCTCACCGCCGCCTTCTTCCTGCTTACCGGCTTCTCGCTCGTGCTGCTTATCCGCTGGCAACTCGCGTATCCCGGCGAGGCGCTGCCCTTTCTGGGCCGCTACATCAGCGCCGAGAATCCGCACACGCCTGAGGGTCGCATGACCCCGAATTTTTATAACTCGCTCGGCGCGATGCACGGCACGATCATGGTTTTCCTGGCGGTGGTGCCGTTGCTGACGGGGGCCTTCGGCACCTACCTCGTCCCGCTGCAACTCGGCGCGCCGGGCATGGCCTTCCCGCGCCTCACGCTTTTCGGCTACTGGG
>VFKU01000236.1 GCA_009885415.1 Rhodothermota bacterium | reverse complement strand
CTCGGTGAAGTATCCGACGCCTACCAGGAACAGGACGGTCCCCGTCCCGCCCATGAGCCCGGTCGTCTCGGTATCCACAAACACCGCTTTGCGCGGATCGAAGGCGGCGAGCTCGTCGTCGTTGCCGGAAGTGGCGACGTGCCGAGCGTCGGCCGCGAGCGCAGACTCCAGCGCCATGCATCCATGCTCCCACGCTAGCGGGAAGTCATGGCGCACCAAGTAGAACCCATCTGTCGGGTCGCCCACGAATTCGCCGGGCACGACGTGCTGGATTTCGAAGTCGCCCCGCGCGCGCGAAGCGTCGCGCTCCTCGGCCACCGCGCGGAACTGCGCCCCGCCCATCACGCCGGGAGTATTCAGCAGCGCGCGGAGTTGCGCGATTTTTGCGGATTGATCAGGCATTGCGGCTCTGGCGTTTAGGTCCCAATGGTTCCGTCACGGATTAAGATGTATCTCAGTTTGATTTGAATCGGAACTGCCGCCCTTCATGATTCTCTCGTAGCTAATATCATTGGTTCTATGAAACCATGCCACGTAAGCGATCGCGATCAACACGCAAAATGTAACCACCTGCGCCAACGACTGGACCGTTAGTATGAGTTTCGTTCGCACGTCGATTGCTCCAGCCTTCAGTTTCTTGTAAGTGTGAAATAGCCCAATCCCGTTAAAAACACTAATGGAGCCCATGATAGCCGCCGATATCAATACGAATTCGTTCGCAGAGTCCATCAGTTCTTTCCTACAAATCAAAACGCTATACCGCTTCCTTCTTCACCAGCGCCTCAATCCCCAACCCCAACGCAATCCGCGCGAGCATCAAGGCCCCCGACTTCCCATGCGGCCCCGTCTCCACCGCCGGTCCTACGCAACTCGGACACCCTTCCTTGCACTCACAATCGCTCAGCAACGACACCGCCGACTCCAGCAAGCGTTGATGGTGCGAAAACAACTTCTCGCTGAATCCTACGCCGCCCGGATAGGTCTCGTACAACACAACCGACGGCCGCTCCGAAAACGGCGACTTCAAGTCCGCATGCGCGCGGATATCGGTCACGTCGCAGAGCACCTGCACCGGCGCCACCTGCCGCAGCGCATTCGCCAGCGCGTTCAGCGCCCCGCCCAAATCGTCCTGCGTCAACCCGCAGCGCAGCGCCACGTCCTCCGGATACTCCAGCCAATACGCTGTCGTGTGCATCGTGCTCTCGGGCAGATGAATCTCGCCCCAGCCGACGTTTTCCAGCGTCCCGAACTTTATCTTCTTGTACATCGTCGGCAGCCACGTCACGCTCAGCTCGCCATGCCGGATGTCCGCCCCCGCGCGGTGCTCCTCCTGGAAAATCTCGATCACCTTCAGGTCCGCCTTGATCTGCGCGTCCGTGTAGTAGTCCGTCTCGACCGGCCGCGCATACGCCTTGCGGTCGTCCAAATCCAGCCGGTCGATCGTGTACTGCTCGCTCTGATGGATATAGATCGCGTTCTCGTAGACCTCTGTCGGCGCGTTGAACAAATCCACCTCGCCGATCACGCGGCCTTCCTTTGTCGTATCGAGAATCACCACATTTCCCGGCGACGCCGTCCGCAGACTAATCTCCTCCGCCGGATACGTCTGCTCGTTCCAGTGCCACTTGTTCTTCACATGCCGCAGCACCTGCTTCTCTTCAAGAAAGCGCAGCATCTCCTGCGTCGAGACCGCGTCCAGCCCAAAGGCCTCGCCGTCGATGAATGGCAACTCAAAGGCCGCGCACTTCACGTGGCTCATCATAATCTGCAAATTGTTCGGGTCCACCGTCGCGTTCTCCGGCGTCTGCCCGAGGAAATACTCCGGGTGATTGATGATGTACTGGTCCAGCGGCGCGCTCGACGCGACCATGATCGACATCGACACCGTGTTCCGCCGCCCCGCGCGGCCCGCCTGCTGCCAGGTGCTCGCCACATTCCCCGGATAGCCCGTCATGATGCACACGTCCAGCCCGCCGATGTCGATGCCCAGCTCGAGCGCGTTCGTGCTCACCACCGTCATCAGCTTGCCCTCGCGCAGGCCCTTCTCGATCTCGCGCCGCTCCGTCGGCAGGTAGCCCCCGCGATACCCCTTCACCAAATCGGGGTTCTTGCCGAGCTTCTTCACCGCCTCCTTGATCTCCCGCGCCAGCAACTCCACCCGCAACCGGCTCCGCGCGAAGATAATCGTCTGGATGTCCTTCGACAAAAAATACTTCGCGATCCGCGTCGCCTCTTTCACCACCGGCATGCGGATGCCCAACTCCCGGTTCACCACCGGCGGATTGTAAAACAGAAAATGCCGCTCGCCCGAGGGCGCGCCGTTGTCGTTCACCAGCCGCACCGGCGCCTCAATGATCTTCTGCGCGATCTCCTGCGGGTTCGCAATCGTCGCGCTGCAACAAATGAACTGCGGCTTCGACCCGTAGAACGCGCAGATGCGTTTCAAGCGCCGGATGATGCTCGCCAGGTGGCTCCCAAACACCCCGCGATAATGATGCAACTCATCGATAACGATAAACTGTAAGTTCTCGAACAGCCGGATCCACGTCGTGTGATGCGGCAGGATCCCCGAGTGCAACATGTCCGGGTTCGTCACCACAATGTGCCCCGCGTTCTTGATCGCGCGCCGCGCGGAATTCGGCGTGTCCCCGTCGAAAGTGTAAGTCCCGATCTTGACCTCCAGCCCCTCGATCAGCGACTGCAACTCATGCACCTGGTCCTGCGACAGCGCCTTCGTCGGAAACAGATACAGCGCCCGCGCCGTAGGGCTCACCGCGCTCCCGCCCGCCTGCAACTCCCGCACACCGGGGAGGGTCGCGCTCCCGCGCGACCGCGAATCAACCAACGCCCCCGCTCTTTTTTCGACGGCCCGCATCGACTCGATCATCCGCTGCAACACCGGCACGTTGTAACAAAGCGTCTTCCCCGAAGCCGTCGGCGTCACCACGCAAACATTCTCACCCGCCAGCGCCGCCTCCACCGCCTGCGCCTGATGCGTGTACAAAGCCGGCATCCCTCGCTTCTTCAGCCCCGCCACCAGCCGAGCATCCAGCCCCGCCGGCCACCCCGCACACCGCGCCTCCCGCGCCGGCACCACATTCCAAGCCGACAAATGCTCGCAGAACTCCCGGTCCCCCCGCAGCGAATCAACCACCTGCGCAACATTCATATCGGCCCCCGTGCTTGCATTTGGCTACACCTGAATATAACATCAGTTACCAGAGAGAGCAAGCCGGACTACTTTGTCATTCTGAGCTTTTTATCTTGTCATTCTGAGCGGAGCGAAGAATCTCCCCGTCCGCACGCAAGTAGACCCGCGTGCTCAGGCTGCGAGAACAAGTGAGGAACCGGAAAGCCCGGACCGCAATCGACCCCAAGTCCTCAACCCCACCAGGGCCACTCCAATCGCTGATCAATTCCCACGACCCGAATTCAAAATTCTCGATTTCTGTCAACAATCTTTCCCTTGTCCCGCAAGCAGCACGTTTGGAGTTCCGCGTTTACGCGGCGCACTTTACACGGAATCGCCGCCTGAAGGCGGAACTCCAAACGGGCGCCTGTCGCACGCGTCGTCCCGATCGGAACTCATCGCTGCACATTTCTGTGACCCTTCGTTCCCCACCCAATTCCGCCAGCGTCGAAACAGGCCCCTTTGTCCCGCACCTGCACCGACTCGCCGCCGTCATCGCCAGTGCAACAAGCCGCGCAATGTATATAGGGGACACGCGGGCGAGGACGCCCGCGCCACCGTCATAAGGAGGACTTGTCAGAGAGCGCGCAGGCGAATAGTGGCCGGTTCTATCTGTGTTCATCACCGTTCATCGGTGGTGAATGATAGCTTTGATCAGGTTTTCGGCCAGTTTTTACAGACATGCTCGACCGCTTGCTCGCGCGTCATGAGTACGCCTTCGAGCTGGAGGTCCTCGATCGCGCGCAGGATCTCGGCAAACTTCGGTCCTGGCGTGTAGCCGAGGGCGATGAGGTCGTTGCCGGTCACGAGCGGCATGGGGCGGACTTCTTCCGGGCCGAGTTTCTCCGCGCGGTCGCGCAACCACTCGTAGGTGTCCATGCGGCGGTGGCTCGAGGCGCAGTCGATGCGAAGCAGATCGAGAAGTTCCGCGAAACCTTCCTCGCGGATGAGGCGCTTGAGCTTGCTCTCGCGCATCTCCTGCGCGGCCGATACGCGCATGTGCTGGCCGACAAGCCAGACGACGCGGTCGATCTCGGCATTGGACAGCCGCAGCCGTGCGCAGATCTCGGCAGCCATCTCCGCGCCGACCTTCTCGTGGCCGTTGAAGCGGATGCGATCCTCGAAGGTCTGCGTGCGCGGCTTGCCGACATCGTGCAGGAGCACGCCGAGCGCGAGCGTCGGCGAGGAGGTGTCCATCATCTCGAGCATTTTCATCGTGTGAACAAAGACGTCGCCCTCAGGATGAAACTCCGGCGGCTGCTCGACACCCTTCATCGCCGAGATTTCCGGCAGGAGGTGCGGCAGCAGCCCGGACTCGTCCAGCAGCATGAACCCACGGTGCGCGTGGGACTGCGTGAGGATGCGAAGCAACTCGTCGCGCACGCGCTCGGGGCTGGTCTTCTTGATGAGATGCGCGAGTTCCTTCACGGCCGCGAAGGTCTCCGGAACGATCGCGAAATCGAGCTGCGCCGCGAAGCGCACGCAGCGCAGGAGCCGCAGATGATCCTCCATGAAGCGGTCCCGCGCGACACCGACCGCACGGATCACTTGCTTTGCGAGGTCCTCGCGGCCACCCGCATAATCGAGCACTTCTTGTTTGATCGGGTCGAAGAACAGCGCATTGACGGTGAAATCGCGGCGCATCGCGTCCTGTTGTTCGTCTCGATATTCAACGGTGACCGGCCGCCGGCCGTCGAGGTAGGGACCGTCCCAACGGAAGGTGGCGACTTCGATGTTAACGTCGCCGATTTGCACGACCTGTACGCCGAAGGCCTTGCCGACGGTAATCACGCGCTTGAAGAGTTTTTCGACCTCGTCCGGTTTCGCCGAGGTCGCAACGTCGTAGTCCTTTGGAAGATTGCCGAGCAATTCGTCGCGCACGCAGCCGCCGGCGAAGAGCGCGCGATGGCCGGCCTCGGTGAGCCGCCGGCAGACTCCGAGCGCGGCCTCGCGCGAAGCACTCACGATTGCGGTGTGTCCTGTGTCGGTTCTTCGCCGCCTCTTTCCCGCAGGGCCTTCTGCTCGCGCAAGCGCCGCAGGTGCCGCGAGCGGTACTCCGAATATCCCCAGAAGATGAGCAGACCCGGCACAGTGAGCGCGCCGATGGAGAGGAAGCGCGGTATCAGTTCAAGATTGCGCAAATCGTGAAGCATCGCGCGGCCGACCACGAAACCCATGTAGATCACCAGCGCCGCCCAGCGGTATCGCCGCTCCCAGAACAGCAACCCGAGGGCCATGGCGCCGACGGCGAGCCCGAGCCAATACAAGGTAAGCGAACGTTCCGGCGCCCAGCGCCACAGGCCGATCAATCCGACCATGGCCCCGGCGATTACGACGCCGGTGCGCAGCAGACCCACCCACGGTCCCTGACGGCCGTACTTGCGCTCCCAGGCCAGGCAGGCGCGCTCGGCGGTCGCGTAGAAGAGCAGCGCCGCGACAAGGCCGGTCAGCACGGTCCGATCTCCGTGCAAATCGAAGGAAGGATCGAGCAGATAGCGCGTGTAACTCGACGAAGCGAGCCCGAGCGTCAAAATACCGCCAAAGCGCAGCCCCACGAGCCGCGTCACGCTGCCGGCATAAAGCATGCACACCGCCAGGCCCAGCCCGCCGATCGCGCTGATCGAGGCATCGAGGCGGCGCTCCGCGAGCGTGAACAGCATGAATACGGCGGCCATGAAGGGGATGGAGGCCATCGAGTCGTGTTCCCACTGAGTACCACCCTGGATACGGTTGAGGTAGCGCTCCCAGAGGTGGCCGCCGAGGAAGGTGAGAAGCGCGACGATCAAGGCGTAGGTGACGAAGAAAGACTGTGTTTCGAATCCTGGCACGTTGAGAATAAGGAAGGAATGGTAGCAGGCGTGCGAGCCGATGAGGAGCAGCACGCTGGCGACTTCGACCTGTGGTGTGGCGAGGATGACGCCGACGATCGCCATGAGGATGCCTTCGCCCGCGAGCAGGAATGGCATGCGCGGGTCGCTATCGAGATCGAGGATGGTGATTGCCATGAGCACGAGCGCGGCGGCGCAGGCGTGGAGGAGGGCCATCGCCCATCCGGAGAAGTCCAGCCGGGTGTCCGCGAGGAACCACTGCCCCTTCAGCGTGCGGCGCTCGGCGGGCAGGCGCTGCACGTAGTGGTGATAGAACCACGCGACGATGCACCACACGAGCGCAGCACCGACCGCGGAGAACCATCGCGCGGGCAGCACGTAGCCGAGCACCTGCACTTCGCGGGCCGAGGGAATAGACAAAAGGCAGCCCACGAGCGTAATCAGGAGCATCCCCTGGCCGAAAACCTTGAAGATCACCAGGCCGCTGCGCAAATACGCCAAGCCCAGCGCGAGGCACTCGATCGACATCGCGACGAGGAGCCATCCGTGCGAGAGATAAGACTGCAACGCGAGCGTGAACACGATGAAGGCCTTCGCGGCGAAGATTTGGAAGAGGTAGTTCCGGCGTTGCCCGGCGAAATGCGCGTAGACCGCGAACGCGATGAACATCGAAGATTGGCCGAAGCGAAAGGCCCATTCGTATTCAGGGAAGCGCACGCGCACCGCGAGCCAGGTGAGGCCGAGGTAGACGAAGGAATTTACGCCGGCCATCGGCACGACGGTCCGGCGATATTCGCCCGAGCGGTGAGCATCGGTCACGCAGGCGATCGAGAACACCACGAAGATGAGCGTGAGAAAGCCGTTCGATATCCAGAAGTAGGTTTCTTCCGAGACGTCGAGCGCAGGCGGCTGCACCTTAAAGAAATAGATATAGGTCAGTTGCGTGGCGATGAGCGCGGCCCAGGTGACGAAGAGCCAGCGGTGAGTAAGATGGAAGACCAACGCGACCAGGGCGACCGAGCTGCAGGTGATGAAGGCGTAGACGATGTTGTCTTCGGTCAGGCTGTTGGCGAGGCTGAGCAGGACGGTGTAGTAGATTAAGAACAATGTGATTCCGGCGGCGGTCTCGCTGCGGCGGACGTGCGCGATCACGGCGACGAGGATCAGCGCGGCCGTGAGCACGCCGATGCCCGCGCGCGGCGAATCCACCAGCCGCGTCGTATCGATGAAGAACGCGGCATAGGTGGTGAAATAGAGCGCGGCGAGGCCGGAGCCGAGCATCGTTTGCGGGAAGAGACTGTCGTCGCGGCGTTTGTACATGCCGTAGGCGATCGCGGCGGCGGCGATGGCGTAGCCCGCGCCGACCTTCCAGGCCGGGCCGAGCCTTTCGTCTTGCACAGTAATGAGCGCGCCGAGCACAAAGAAGGTCATGAAGAGGACGGCGACGATTCGACCGAGCCAGATGCCGCCAACCCGCGATTCGAAGGACTCGCCTTCCACGCCGCCGATGGCCCGTCCCATCGCATCGAGCATGCCGCCCGCCAGCGGCCGCGCAAGCGCTGCCGAAGGCGCGCGGCGCCGCATCAGCCCGCGCCGCGCCGGGGGCGGTTCGACCGGGGTCTGGTTCTCCGGCTTGGCGAGGAGAATCTCGACCAGCCCGGAGAGTTCGCGGATTTGAGACTCGAGCTCGCCGATCCGGTGGTGATCGTCTGGAGGTGGAGTAGATTCGCTGGCCAAGCGCGGCCCCCAAGTCCCGTCGTTACCGCATGTTAGGCACGCCGCATTATACTGCATCTCGGGGAGCGACGCGAGGCCGTCGCCCCAACCGCTGGGGGCTTAATACCTTATGCATCTTGTTGCCATCCTCGTCACGATTGCCGGGTTGCTCGGGTCTTTCCTGACCTATATCGGCAAGATTCACGCCGGTTCGCTGACCGTATGGGGCGTGGTCGCCGCCGTCGGCATGGTGGCGACGGTGTTTACGCGCCGCGCGGCCGACTGAGTCCGCCGGGCCCCATGCCGCCTCTACGAAATAACCTCTTCGCGCGCGCGGCCCGGGGCGAGGCGACTCCCCGCCCGCCGATCTGGCTCATGCGCCAGGCGGGCCGCACCGACCCGCGGTACAACGCGCTACGCGAGAAGGACGGCCGGCCGCTGGAAGCGCTCTTCTCTGATCCCGACGTCGCAGCAGAGGTTTCGCTGTTGCCCAAGCGCATCGGCGTCGACGCGATCATCTATTTCCAGGACATCCTCACGCCGCTCACGCCGATGGGCTGTCCTTTCGTGTTCAGGCCGGGACCGGTGACCGCGAGCCCGATCCGGGACACAGCGGACGTCGCCAAACTGCGGCGCTTCGATGTCGCAGCGGAACTGCCCTTCATCGGGCAAACTTTTCGGAATGTTCTGCGCTCGCTGGACGGCGAATTGCCCGTGCTCGGCTTCGCCGGCGCGCCGCTGACGCTGGCGGTGTTCATGATCGAGGGCAAGAGCTTCGGCGCATCGGCGCCGAAGGCGATGGACTTCTTCGCCAAACAACCTGCAGCGACGCGCGAACTGCTCGATAAGCTGACGGAAATGACGATCGAGTATCTGCAATACCAGATCGAATCCGGCGCGTTTGCGGTGCAGCTTTTCGAGTCGGCGGCGAACCTGCTCACGCCGGCGTTATATCGATCGCTGGCGTTGCCTTGTCAGCAGCGCATCTTCGACGCACTGCGCGGCCGCGCGCCGACCATCATGTTTGCACGTGAATGGGACGAAGTCGCTGACCTGCACGCTTCTGGCGCGGACATCCTCAGCATTCACAGCCGCGGGACGATCGCCGCCGCGCGCAAGGTCGCGGGCGCGAATCGCGTCATCCAGGGCAACCTCAGCAACCAGTTGCTGTGCACCGGCCCGCTCGACGCCATCGAGCGTTCGGCGCGCGCGATCGTCGAGTCCGGCGGACGCCACGGTCACATCTTCAACCTCGACCACGGCCTCTTGCGCGAGACGCCGTTTGAACACGTCGAGTACCTCGTGCGTCTCGTCCGCGGATTGTGAAACCGCGGACGAAGCCTAGGAATCCGCAAAATAGATAGGCGATGGCACTACGGACTACGACGAGGAAGGGCCTCCACCGCGGTTGCGGTGGAGGCCCTTTGGTCAACGCCTCAGGCTAAGAGTCTTAGATACCCAGCGCCTTCTTACAAATGATCTCGTCGTAATCGTGTGACGAGCCGTACAGGTGCTGGTTATGTTTCGCGCGCTTCAGGAACATATGCAGGTCGTACTCCCACGTGAACCCGATGCCGCCGTGCGCTTGCAAGCACCCGTTCGTCGTGTTGCGATACGACTGCGTCGCCGTGTTGCGCGCGATCGCGACGGCCGCGTCCGCGTCGGGGCTGCCCGCGTCGAGTGCCCACGCCGCGTAGTAGGTCGCAGACTTGGCCGACTCAAGCTCCCCGAGCATGTCCACGAGGGGATGCTTAACGGCCTGGAACGAGCCAATTTGTTTGCCGAACTGGGTGCGCTCCTTCGCGTAGGCGACTGTGAGCTTGTGGATATAGTCGCCGCCGCCGATCGAATCCGCCGCGATGCACACGTTGGCGACGTTGAGCGTCTTCCGGAACGCATCCTCGGCGCATTTCGTAATCACCGCGTCCTTCGACACCTGCACGTTTTTGAAGTACACGTTTGCCGAGCGGCTCGTGAG
>VFKU01000581.1 GCA_009885415.1 Rhodothermota bacterium | reverse complement strand
TCTCTGTGTCTCTGTGTTGATGGTCTTAGGGCTTTGCGTTACCTGCGCCGCGCTCGCGCCAGGCGTTGAGGCGATCTTCGATGGAGGCTCCGGGCGCGCCGGATTTTTCGAGTTCGGGCCAGGGAACGGAGTCGAGGAGGCGGATGGAGCCGTCGCGCGAGGTGACTAGGATTTGGTTTCCGTCGGGGCTCCACTCGGCGTAGAAGAGGTCTTCGGCGAATTCGAAGAGCGCGACCTGGTTGTCGCGGAGGTCCCACACGCGCACGGTCTTGTCCATGCCGAGGGTGAGGACGCGGTCGCCGGCGGGATTGAAGCGGGTGGTGAGCGCGTTGGAGACGTGCCCCGCCATCTCGGCTACGAAGCTGCCGTCTTTGGCGTTCCAGAGGGACACGCTCCCGTCTATACTTCCCGTGGCGAGGAGGCCGCCGTCGGGGGAAAAGTAGATCGGGAGCGAGGCGGAATCCTTCGTGGTGATGCGCGGAAGTTCGTGGCCATCTGTCAGGTCCCAGCGCATGAGATCGGCAGAGAGCGTCGTGGCGGCGAGCATGGAATCGTCGGGAGAAATCGCTATGCAGATAATCTGTTCGTCCGAATTTAGGGTGAAGCGCGGCTTTCCGGTCTGCGCGTCCCACACTTTGGCGACAGACTCTTGGTAGCCGTGCGTAATGATCAAAGTCCCTTTGGGGCTGAACGAGCTATTGGAAGGATAGGCCTTGAGGCCGGACAGGGTAAAAATGGGCTTGAATGTCGCCAAATCGACGACCTGCGCCTCGCTCGTGCTTTTCGCCAGTACGAGGCGGCTCCCGTCGGGGCTGAAGTGGCGTTGAGACAGAATCGAGGCGGCGAGTCGCACAAGCGGTCCATTCGGCCCGCCCGCGAGGAGTTTGGGGATATGGTTTTCGAAGGTGGCCAGCGGTTCCGTGGCGTCTGTTGACCACAGCGCATAGGTGCCGTCGTAACTGTGGGTCACCCAGCGGGTGAAGTCGGGCGAGGCCTCGAGTTCGGTGATGCCGGCTGTGTGTCCCTTCCATCGCTGGAGCAGCGTTCGGCGATCGGCGTCCCACGCGACGACGCCGCCGTTGAGGTCTGCGGACACAATCTGCCGATGGATCGGATCGAAGTGCGCCACGAAGACGGGAGCGGCCTGGTTCATTTCGGAGGGCGCGGTTTCGTCATCTTGGACAGCGGAGTAGACGAAGACCGAGCCGTCGGCCTGCGGGACGGCGATGTAGGCGCCGTCCGGGCTCAGCGCGAGGGCGTCAACGGCGGCGAATTTCGTCAGACCGGTGATGAGGGGGGCGTAATTGCCTCCTACCGCTTCAAGATCGAAGGAAAAAATGCCGGCCAGGTTGCCGCGAAGAAAGCAGATCGTTCCGTCCTGGCTGGATACCATGTTGTTCATCCACCCGCCTTCGGCTGAAAGAAACTCAACCCCATCTCGCGGAGCACCGGAGGCCACGTCGAAGACTCGATGGGTGAGGGCCCCGCGATTGTAGGCGATCACGTAGTCGGCTTTTGGGCTGAGAAGGACCGGGATCGATCCGTCCGGAAGCCGTAGTGGTAATGCGTCGCCGACCGCACCCGTGTTTGCGTCGACATATAGAAAGCCGCCGGTTCCATCCGCGATGATGATTCGCGATCCTTCGGGCGTGAAGCCCATGAAACCTGTATACACCCTTCCGGCGGCGTCTCGAAGGTGCAGGATCCGATCCATGCGCCAGCGTTCGCGGCCGGAAAGCGTGTCCCACGCGCGGACGGTGCCGTCAAGCGAAACGGTAACGACGCTCTTGTCGTCCGGGGTGAAGCCGCCGGGGACAAAGCCCTCCGTGTGGCCCTTGGCGCGCGAGACTTCCTCACCGGTGTTGGCATCGCGGACGACCAAATCGCGGTTGTCCTGGTGTGCGACCCAGCGTCCGTTGTGGCTGAATCGGACGAAGCCGCCGCCTCTGGGCGGCGACTCCTTTCGCCAGAGTGTCTCGCCGTCCTTCCAGCGGGTCACGCAGGTGATCCCGTCGAATCCGATGGTGGCCAGTAGTGTGCCGTCCGGCGAGAAGTTCAGGGCGCTCACTTCATTTTTATGCGCGGTGAAGAAGCGTACGAGACGTGCTTTTGCGCCGCGCCACCGGGCGGCGGTGGAACGTCCGTCGTCGGCCGCCGCGATCGGGAGTTCCGTGGCGTCCGCCGCAGGCCAGGCTTTGAGCGCCATGTGGCCCCATTCCCATCCGCGGAACTCCGGCTGGGCGCGCTGCAGAATTTCGCGCGCTTGCGCGGCGTTGCTCCGGTCGAGCGCCATCTCGGCCAGCCGCATGTAGGACACGTAGGCGCGGAACTCGGCCTCGCGCCGGAGGCGATCGCTCTCTGCTCGCGCGGCCATCGCTTCGTCGCGTGACTTCTCCATTTCGAGCGTGGCGAGCTCGGCGTCCTTGCGCGCGGTCGATTCCTGCTGGCGCAGGCCGGCTTCGCGCAATGCGGCGATGCCGATGGCGATTGTGGTGAGAATGCCGACAATCGTGATGACGACGAATTGCCGGCGGCGGCGGTGGGCTTTTTCGGCCACCGCGATCAGGCGTTTTTCCTTCTCGCGCGCGGCGCGGCGATCGGCGAGCGAGCGCAGGCGCTTGGCGAGTTCGGTGGGGCTCGGAAGACGGCGCGCGGGGTCGCCGTCCACGCAGGCGGCGATGTCCTCGCGTAAAAATTCGTCTTTCACGTCGCGTTCCCAACCGGCGGCAAGCGAGCGCGAGAGGTCGCCGCTGACGACTTGGTACATGACTACGCCGAGGGCGTAGATGTCGGAGAGGGTGGAGGCGGGCTTGCCTTCGATGAGTTCGGGGGCCATGTACATGCGCGTGCCGGTGTTGGAGCTGGGCGTGGAGGAGGAGACGAGGGAGTCGGTGAGTCCGGCAGCGGTGATATTCTTGCCGAGGAGCGCGCCGCGATCGAGGATGAGGCCGATGCCGAAGTCGGTGAGGCAGGCCTGCGGCG
>VFKU01000935.1 GCA_009885415.1 Rhodothermota bacterium | reverse complement strand
CGGCATCGTGCACGGCGGCGTGGCGTTCAGTCTGGCGGATTCCGCCATGGCGCACGCGCTGTTGCCGTCGTTGGACGAGGGCCAAAATTGCAGCACGATCGAGCTGAAAATTTCCTACCTCTCGGCCGTGACCGAGGGCGTCATGCGCGCCGAGGCCTGGGTGCTCAAGCGCGGACGGCGGGTCGCGTTCATGGAGTCGAAGGTAAGCTGCAACGGAAAGCTCGTCGCGGCGGCGACGGGGACTTTTGCAATTGTCGAGCTTCGGTGACCATTCGCGGAGCGGTACATTGAGCCTCCTCCGAAATCTCGGTCTAAGCCTTCTCGTGTGCGCGGGTGCGTCCTGCGGCGGGGCGGGAGAGAAGAGCGCGCCGGGGAATTCGCAATCCATCACCTTCTGGCGGACCCTGACCGGGCCGGCCGGGACCGAGATTGACGAGCTGGTGCAGCGCTTCGCGTCGACCCAGCGCGAGGTGCGGATCAAGAGTGTGTTCAAGGGTTCCTACGACGACATCGCGACCGCGCTGATGGTGAGCGCGGCGCGAGGGAGCGGGCCGGACGTGGCGCTGGTCGGCACTTTCGAGATTCGGCAATTCGCCGAAGCGGGGATTCTGGCGGATTTGAAGCCGCTGATGGACGGGCCGGAGGGCGTCGATACGTCGGGCTGGCCGGCGACTCTGCGCGCGGCGGGCGAAGTGGGCGAGGGGCTGTATTGGGTGCCAATGAACGTGAGCGTGCCGGTCCTGTATCTAAACGCGGCGCACCTGGACGAGGCAGGCCTCAGTGGTCCGCCGGAGACGTGGGAGCAGTTTTTCGACTATGCGCGGCGTCTCACGAAGCGCGACGCCGCCGGGAAAGTCGTCCGGCGCGGGTTGGGCCTGTGGGACATCACGTGGCCGCTCGTCTCGGTGATTTGGTCGGAGGGCGGCGAAGTCACGAATCGCGATTACTCGAAGATTACGCTCGACGATCCGGCGACTATCGAGGTCCTGCGGCAGTTCCAGCAGTTGATGAAGGAAGGCGCGGCGGAGATGCCGCCGCAGGCCACCGGCGGGCAGCGAAACGCCTTCGTCCGCGGCGACGCAGCGATGATTCTCGACAGCCCCGCGCCGATGCGAGATTTTTTTCAATACGCCCAGACGAAGGAAGCCAAGGCGGGCGGGTTCCGGCCGATGGTGTCGCAATATCCGGCGGGAAAGCGGGGGAGAGTCTACGCGCCAGGCGGCGGCGGACTGGTAATCCTCAAGACGGACGACCCGGAGCGATTGCAGGCCGCGTGGAAATTCGTGCGCTTCCTGTTGCAGGACCAGCAGGTGGCCGACTTCGCGCTCAAGAGCGGCTATCTCGCCTACAGCGAGGGCGCCCGCGCGCTGGCGAAGCCCATGCTCGATGCGAATCCGCCGCTGCGGGCCATCCAGGACAGCGCGCAACACATCCGCGGCGATTTTTCGATCAACGGGTCGCCGGGAGTGCGCGCGGCGCTCGATGAATCCGTCCAGCGCATCCTCGTGCGCGGCGAAGACCCGGCGCTGGTACTGCGCGAGGCGGACGAGAAAGCCGAGCGCGAGGTGGCGCGTGAGCGCGCCGCGCGCTGAGGCCGCGAAGAAGTCGCGCGGAAAAGTCGCGCGCGAGGCCGCGATCTTTGCGCTCTTCGCTGCCCCGAACCTGGTATTGCTCGCTCTGTTTACCTTCCGCCCGATGCTCTACAGCCTCTGGGTCTCCCTCACGTCTTGGCGCTTGCCGGGGCGTGCGCGCGACTTTGTCGGTCTGGAAAACTACGTCCGGCTCGCCCACGACCCCGAGTTCGGGCGCGTCTTGCTCAACACGCTCGTCTATTCCGCGGCAGTCGTGCTCACGGCGCAGACGCTCGCCTTCGCCCTGGCGCTCGCGTTGAACCGGCAGCGACGCGGGGCGGCCGTGTTCCGGCTTCTCGCCTTCACGCCGCACGTAACCTTGACCGTGGCGGCCGCGATCGCCTGGCTACTGGTGCTGGATTCGGCCAACGGCCCCGGTGCGGCAATCTACCGCGCGCTGGACACGGAAGGGCCGCGCTGGCTCGGCGACTCGCGGCTCGCGCTGCCCGCGCTGGTCGTCGTCGGTGCCTGGAAGGAGATCGGCTTCGCCACGCTCTTCTTCCTCGCCGGCTTACAGAGCCTGCCCGAAGCGCCCTACGAGGCCGCGCGCATCGAAGGCGCCGGCCGCTGGCGCGAGACCGTCTCGCTCACCGTGCCGCTCATGGGCCCGGTCATTTTCTTCATGGCCGTGTCCGGTTTCGTCGCGGCCTTCAAGACTTTTGATACGGTCGCCGTGATGACCCAAGGCGGGCCGGTCTACCCCGATTCGAGCCTGATTGTTTATCACCTATACAAGACCGGCTTCCGCGAGTATGAACTGGGCTACGCCTCGGCCCTGGCCAATGTGCTCTGGGTCGTCCTGTTGGCCTTCGCGGCGGCACAGGTGCGCGGCGCGCGGCGCTGGGTCTCGTACGACACATGAGCACGCTGCGACGACAATCCGGCGGCTCAGTACTTCGCGGGACCTTCTTATGCGTCGTGTGCGCGCTGCTGGCCCTGCCCTTCTACTGGATGCTGGCGACCAGCCTGAAACCCGCAGGTGATTCGCCGGAGGCGTGGCTGCCCTCCGCCCTCTATTTCGGCAACTACCGCGCGGTCTTCGAGGCGATCCCGCTCGCGAGGATGTACTTCAACAGCGTCGTCACCAGCCTGATCGCGGCCACGCTGCAAGTGGGCCTGGCGCTGCCAATGGCCTACGCCTTCGCGCGCATGTCGCTGCCGGGCAAGGGCCCGCTCTTTGTCCTGGTGCTCTCGACCATGTTCGTGCCCGAGGAGATGAAGTTGATCCCCAATTTCCTGCTCGTGAACGACCTCCGCTGGACCGACACCTACGCGGCGCTCATCCT
>VFKU01000077.1 GCA_009885415.1 Rhodothermota bacterium | reverse complement strand
TTCGGTGACGGCGGCGATCGCGCCAGGGATGGATCCTGCGCGGTAGTATTTTTCGAGGTCCATGAGCGCCTGGCCGAGCGAGTAAATCTCGGCCTCCTGTTGTAGGCCGTAGACGAGGTCGGCGCGGATCGTTTCGCGCTCGGCCTCCATCAGCGCCATGAGCGCGGGCATGGTGCGCTCGTAGTAGAGGTTTTTGTTGATAGCCGTTCCCGCGCCGGAGATGCCGCCGGAGAGCGCGGAGAGAATGCGGCTGGCGTCGGCCGAGAGGACGGTGGCGCCGGCGGTGCCCATGGCGACGCCGAGCACGTCGAGCGCGAGGTTTGTGCTCAGGCCCTCGACGTAGGTGTGTTGCTCGAAGACGGCGAACTGGAGATCGATCGCCATCATGCGGCCGTAGGCGACTTCGTTGCGGTAGCTGCGTTTCTCGTCGGGGGAGGCGAGAGCGGCGTATTCGGCGAGCACGTCGCGCTGCGGCAGAAAATACTTCTGTTCGAGTCCCGCGAGTTGCGCGTCTGTCTGCTCGGAGCGCTCGGGGAATCCGCGGAGCGATGCACATCCGCCGCCCAACAAAATCGCCAGCCCTGCGATAACGATAATTCGGATGATCCTCACGTCCGTCTCCAATCTGTCCCCATAGGTATAGCGCGGCTTGTTGCACTCGGAGAGGAGAAAACGGGAAGCGCGAGACAAGGATAAAATTATTGACAGAAATCGCGTAAGGGCTTATTTGACAGGAGGTAACGGAGGAAACAGAGAAGAGAAAGAGCGGCTCACGCGGAGGCGCGGAGATCAGCGATGATGAAAAGACTTAGGAAACGATCCAGTGTCCGTGTTCGCGAATGGCGTCGTACATCGCATCGGGGGCGAGGTCGGCGCCGGTGGGCCATTGGACTGCTCCGAGACCAACTCGCGCCTCGGCAAAAACGTCCCGGTCTCGGAGTGGCTCGAAGACAGTTCCATCGAGCGCTGGGTCGCGCAAGAAGTTTTCGAGGTCTACTTCGCCGTGCATACCATCGACAAATGTAACGCGCAGACGAAAATTCGAAAGGACGGCGACCGATGCAACGCGCCAAGGCACCCTATGTCTAATGGTGGGCATTTTTACGCGATCAATTCCGGGACGATTTCACCGAAGACGTCGGTGAGGCGGAAGTCGCGGCCTTGGTGGCGGTAGGTGAGTTTGGTGTGGTCGTAGCCGAGGAGGCGCAGGATGGTGGCCTGGATGTCGTGGACGTGGACGGGGCGCTCGGTGATTTGGAAGCCGAGATCGTCGGTCGCGCCGAGGGTGATGCCCGGCTTCACGCCGCCGCCGGCGAACCACATGGTGAAGGCCTGCGGGTGGTGGTCGCGGCCTTTGGCGCGGCCGAGCGCGGCGCTGGACTCGACCATGGGCGTGCGGCCGAATTCTCCGCCCCAGATGACGAGGGTCTCGTCGAGCAGGCCGCGCTGTTTGAGATCGGTGATGAGCGCGGCGGCGGCCTGATCGGTCTCGGCGCATTTGCCGCGAATGCCGCCTTCGACGT
>VFKU01000074.1 GCA_009885415.1 Rhodothermota bacterium | reverse complement strand
CTTCGAGATACGTCCCGCGCGCCCACTCGTTGAACGCGCCCATCGCGGGCCCACACCAAATTTGATAGTCCATCACGCGATCGGCGACACCGCGGTTCGCCCAGTTCGACGATTGGCCGAGGTACCAGCGAAAGACCAGCGCCATCTTGTGTTTCGGGTTTTTCTCGGCGCGTTCGATTTGGCGCGGATCGCGCTCGGCGAAAAATTCGCGTGTCTGCCGCCAGATTTCGTCGAGCGGAAAACGGAACACGGTCTTCTCCAGCTTCTCGCGTTCCGCCGCGGGGATGGCGTCCATCGAGTCGCACGCGCGATAAAGTTCGTAGCGCTTCGCCGCACGCCTCGGAAACATCGTGCCGCGTTTCAACACTTGCACCGTCACGCCCATCTCGAACATGTCCGCCGCGGGCGCGCGCGCCACGTCGGCCTGACGCGCTTCGGCCAGCATCGCGCGCACGGTGTCCGAGCTGCCCGACTCCACGCAGGCCTGGTTGATCGAGCCGGTCACGACATAGGCCGCGCCCATCGCGAAGGCGGCAGCGATGGATTCCGGCGTCGCAATGCCGCCCCCGAGCCCGACGCGCAGCCGCGCCGCATAGCCAAACTGCGCCTGCACGCGATCGCGGAGCGAGCACAGTGCGGGCAGGAGCGCGATCGCGGGACGGTGATCCGTGTGCCCGCCAGAGTCCGCCTCGACCGTCACGTCCTGCGCGACGGGGATCGACGCGGCCAGCTCGGCTTGCTCCGCGGTGATCTTTCCGGCCTCGATCAGTCCGCGCAGGATTTTCTCCGGCGCGGGCGACATGAATTTCTCAGCGAGTTCCTCGCGCGACAGCTTTGCGATCACACGATTCGGCGTGACGACCGCGCCGCGCGCGTCGCGGTGAATGCCGTGCAGCCGGTAGCGCACGATCGCCGGCGTGATCTGCATGAAGGCCGAGGCCTCCACCAGCCGCAGGCCCCGCGAGAGAAACAAGTCCACTATCGCGTCTTCGAGATGCGATTCGTTCGGCGAATGAATCAAGTTGAAACCGTAGGGGAGAGGGCCCAGCGCAGCCTGCAGTCGATCCAGCGCGAGCGCGACGCGCTCCGGCGCCAAACCCGCCGCGCCGAACACGCCCAGCATCCCCGCGCGCGCCATCGCCTCGACCAGCGCCTCCGACGCGATGCCATTCGCCATCGCCCCGGCCATGTAGGCGTAACGCAACCCGTGGTCGGCGCGGAAGCTGGGGTCGCCCAG
>VFKU01000070.1 GCA_009885415.1 Rhodothermota bacterium | reverse complement strand
TCGGCGTACTCACCCGTCGCAACCGCGACGACACCGGCGCCGCCCCCGCCCAATCCCGCGCCAAGTACACCGCCGAATTTCAACGCCGCCGCCACCGCCCCCGATCGCATCAACCTGACCTGGACCGATGTGGACAACGAGACCGCATACTCAATCGAAGGCTCGAACGACGGAAAAAGTTTCTTTGTGATCGGCAGTGTCAGCGCCGGCGTGACCTCCTACACGGACACCGGCCTGAATGCATCGACCACGTATTATTTCCGCGTGCAGGCGCTCGGATCGAACGGAAACTCGGAGTATTCGAACATTGCGAGCGCCACGACGCCGGCGCCCCAAGAGCCTGCCCCGGAGCCCGCCGCACCCACAAACCTGTTCGCGGACACCTATGCGTGGAGATCCGTCACCCTCACATGGTCCGACAACTCGACCAACGAGGCAGGCTTCCGGATCGAGCGCTCCACCAACGGGACATCATGGACGACAATAACGACGACGCCAATGAACCAAACCACATTTACGAATACGCGCCTGTACTACGGAAAGCTCTACTACTACCGCATCCGTGCCTACAACGCCGAAGGCTACTCCACCTACAGCAACGTCACCAGCATTCGCACCTGGTAATTAAAATAGGGACAGATCGAAAACCTCGCTCCATCGCGGTCGCATAAGTCCCATGCGTCCCATCATTCCCATCAGCCCAACGCTCCATCACCGAATCACGACTCGCGGCTGTCCCGCCTCCTCCGAACACACCTTCCCAATCTCCGCCGCCTGAACGTAGCCCGCCGCGCGCAATTCGCCAAGACACTCCTCCAAACGCTCCGGTGCAACCGCGGCGATAAATCCGCCCGCCGTCTGCGGATCGAAGAGCAGGGGATAGGTAGCCCCCGCAAGCACGTCCGGAGACGCCGCAATCTCCTTCGCGGCCGACGCATTCGCCAAGTACAACGACGAGCAAATACCAGCCGCCGACGCCACAAGCGCACCGGGAATCATTGGCACACGAGCCAACTCGATCGCCGCGCCCAGTCCCGCTTGCCGCAGCACGCGCAGCAAATGCCCCGCGAGCCCAAAGCCGGTCACGTCCGTGCACCCGGCCGCGCCGTGCGCGAAGAGAATCCGGGCGGCCGCCGCGTTCGATTGCGTCATCACCGCGATCGCGTCCGCCAACCAGTCGTTCTGCGCAAGCCCGCGCATGTCCGCCGCGAAAATCGCGCCAATGCCGATCGGTTTCGTGAGCACAAGACGATCGCCCGGCGCCGCGCGCCGGCGCGTGAGCAGACTTTCGCGGTCAATCCAGCCGTTCACGCTCAGCCCGAAAAGCGGCGCGTCCCCCTCAAGCGTGTGTCCGCCGACCAGCGCAGCGTGCTCGGGCATGAGCACGCTGAGCGCACCGGCAAGCAACTCCGAAAGTCCGTCCTCCGCCTCGCCCGCCCCGCCGCGCGGCAGCGTGACCATCGCCAGCGCCGTATGCGGCGTCGCGCCCATCGCGTAGAGATCGCTCAGGCCATGCACCGCCGCGATCCGGCCCGCAAGATAAGCGTCGTCCACCAGCGGAGGAAAAAAGTCCACCGAATGCACAGCCAGTTTCCCCGCAGGCAGTTCCACCACCGCCGCGTCGTCCGGCGCATCGAGCCCAATGATCACATCGCCGCGCCGCACCGATTGCAGACGCGCCAGCGCTCGCTCCAAAATCTCGTGGCCCAGTTTCGCGCCGCAACCCGCGCAGGGCATTTCCCCTTCAGGCATCGCGGCCTCGCCCATTGCCGGAACGAAATAGCGATAGCGCTCCATCCACTTCCGATCGATGCGGTCCTTCCATCGCCACACCCACGCGCCCTGCGCCGACCAGCCGCCGCGCGAAGCGATCGCACCACGATCGCCCGTGCTAATCAGGCTCAGATGTCGCTTCTGCGGATGGAAGACCTCGAGCGGACGGCCCGCGGCCGCGTTACGCAAGTTCCGAGCGAGATACGGCCCCTCGCGCACCGCAAACACGCCCGACTTGGGACGCGGATTCTCCGCGAGGCTCGCTACATCACCCGCCGCAAACACGAAGGGATGCGACATACTCTGGAGGCACTCGTTCACGCGGACGAACCCGCCCTCGTCCACCGCCAGCCCCGATTCGCGCAGCCACGGCGCCGGCGCCGCCTGCGTCGTCCACACCAGCGTGTCGTACGCCAGTTCCAGGCCCGACGCGCAGCGAACGGATTTCGGCGTCACCTCCGCGGCGGTCTCGGTGCGATAAATCTCGATGCCACGACCTTTGAGCACGCGCTCGACGCGCGCACGGACGCGCGGAGAGTGCGAGGGAAGGATATCGGCGCTGCCGGATACGAGCGCGACGCGTATTTCCTCCGACACACGCGAGAGCCGGTGTTGCATCGCCAGCGCCAGTTCGACGCCCCCCGCACCGGCGCCGACCACGACAATGCGGTGCGCACGCGGACGCGCTTCGATTTCAGCCAGGAGCGCCTGCCACCGGCGAATGAACCCGTCAACAGGCTTCGCCGGCCAGGCGTACGCGCGCGCGCCAGGAACTTCCCCGATCGCCGGACGCGATCCAATGTTGAGCGACAGCAAGTCGAAACGAATCGCCGGACGGCCCGCGCAAAGGACGGTTTTTCCGGCGAGGTCGAGTCCTTCGACTTCCGCGTGGCAGATTCTCGCGCCGGCCATGCGCGCGAGCGCGCGGACATCCACATGGCACTCGTCGTACGCATAGTGGCCCGCAATGAACCCCGGAAGCATCCCCGAATACGGCGCAAGCGCATCCCGCGTGATCAGCGTCAGCGACACCCCCGCCTGCGGCCGCATCGCAAACTGGCGAAGCACCTCCACCTGGCTGTGACCGCCCCCGGCCAGCACCAGGCGCAGCGGATCCGTCATGTCTGCGGCCGCCACACGCTCGCCGCGATCGCATTGACCGCTCCGTCCGCCGCGCGGCCCAGAAGATGCCTGAACCTCCGCTCTCCCGGCCCCGTCGCGGGCTGCTCGATACTCGTCGCCGTCAGTTCATCGCCGAGTTTAGCTTCCTTCTTGAACGTAATCTCAAAGTCAGAAGGCAAACAACGATCGAGGACCTCGCCTGGTACGGCCTCGAGACACCAATCCAAGTAGCTCGCGCTGTTCGCGTGCTGGTTCGTGTCCAACTCGCTGAAGCGCACGTGAAAACGCCGCTCGTGCCCGCCATTCAAAATCGGCTCCATCCGCTCGAAGGAATCCTCGATCGCCCGGTCCTCGTGCTCCCCGTAAGCCGCCGGCATCTCCGCCGGAATACGCACGATCTTCTTTCGCCCCACATTGATCACCACCCACCGCCCCGTCGCCAGCGCGATCGCCTCCCCGCGCGCGTCCGTCAC
>VFKU01000285.1 GCA_009885415.1 Rhodothermota bacterium | reverse complement strand
TGTATACCTTGCTGATGAAATCGAGCACCGGCCCTCGCCGCCAGTGGGCCTTGGGGGAGCGTCACCTGGTGATCGGCCGCGGGCGTGAATGCGACCTGGTGCTATTCGATCCGCTGGTTTCACGGCGGCACTGCGAATTGTGGCTCGCGGACGGCAAGGTGCAATTCCAGGATCTCGGCAGCGCGAACACGACGCTAGTGAACGGCCGCGGGCGGCACGGCGGCGTGCTGGATCTCGGCGACGAACTGAAGATTGGCGACCACACTTTCCTTGTCGGGGAGGCGGACGAGGCGACACTCGATGCGGGGAAGTACGACGACGGGGCGACGCCGAAAACGATCTCGGTGGAGGACACACCGTTTTACTCATCACGGACAAAGGACGAGGCCGTCGGCGCGAGCGCGGGCGCGTTCAAGTCCCTTGTGCAATGTACGCGCCGCTTCAGCCGGGCGCAGGTCCTCTCCGAACTCTGCGAGAGTTTGTTGGATATTCTTCAGACCGAAGTGGGGAGCGGTTCGGCATGGATCGTTCTTTTCCAGGGTGAAGGCGGCGACACCGCCATTCGCGCCGAGGCCGGCGCCGCGGAGCTCCCGCTGCCCAGCGAAGCGCTCGCGCAGGTCCGCCGGCAGCGCCGGGGCGTGCAAGTGCCCGTCCGCGGCCGCGACGGCGCACCCGCGATCGTGATGGCGGCGCCCCTGCTGCTCGACGGCGACTTTTTCGGCGCGGTCGCGGCGGTGGTCCCACCGGTCAAGGGAAACGCCCCCGACGACAGCGCGCTACATTACTTTGTCGCGCTCGTCCATTCCTTCGCCCCCTTCTATCGCAGCCTGGAAAAGAAGGATCAGACGGCGCGGGACATGGAACGCGGCTCGGGCACCGCAGAAATTTCCGGAATGCTCATCGGCCGGAGCACGGCGATGACGGAATTGCGTACGCTCATCGAGCGCGTCGCCGGGTCGAATCTGAACGTGCTGCTGCTGGGCGAGACCGGTTCCGGGAAGGAATTGGTCAGCCGCCTCATTCACAACTTGAGCGCGCGGAGCGAGCGGCCGTATGTGGTGGTGAATTGCCCCGCGGTGCCCCGTGAACTTTTCGAAAGTGCGCTATTCGGCCACCGGAAGGGGTCTTTCACCGGCGCGAACGAACACCGGGAAGGCTACTTCGCCGAGGCCCAGGGCGGCACGCTTTTTCTGGATGAGATTGGGGATCTGCCGACGGAGTTTCAGGCCCGGCTGCTTCGCGTGGTGGAGAACCGGTGCTATCGCCCGATCGGCGCCGCGCGGGACGCTACGGCTGATGTGCGCATCATCGCCGCCACCAACCGGCCTTCGGGCGGAAGCAACGGATCCAGTGCGATTCGCAGCGATCTTTTTCATCGCCTGGCGGGATTCGAAATCCACCTCCCGCCGCTGCGCGAGCGCCGCGACGACGTCGCGGATCTCGCCGAGTATTTTCTGAGCGACTGCTTCGCGGCCGGCCGTTCTCGCGCCAAATACCTCTCGCCTGCGGCGCTCAAGCGCTTGCACCAGTGGGACTGGCCGGGGAACGTGCGCGAACTCAAGCTCTGCATCGAGCGCGCCGGCGTCTTGGCGCACGGCGAGACGGTTTCCGAGGCCGACGTGATACTCTGGCGCGGGACCGAATCGGCGGCGGACTGTCCACCCGCGAGTACGCCATTGGCGGAGATCGAACGGTGGCACGTCGAGCGGGCGTTTCATGCGTGCGGCGAAAACATCAGCGCCACCGCCCAGGCGCTCGGCATCTCCCGCTCGACCGCCTATGAAAAACTTCGCCAGTACGGTATCAAGGCCTGAACGGGTCCGCGCGGGTGGAGTTTTTCGGGCGGCGGCCCGCTCCCGGAAAATGATGGCGGAGACGGATGGGAATCGAACCCACCAAACCGGCATGGCCGGTTTCACTGGTTTTGAAGACCAGGAGGGCCACCAGACCCCGTTCGTCTCCGCTGTGACTCTATCAGAGAACGGCACGATTTTTCGTGTAGCGTTGGCGGACGGAAGCGCGGTGGCTTCGTCTGGAGGGGATGGTATTGGCCGCTGGGATTCAACGGATGGATGGGAAGCATGGGACTTATGGGAATGATTGGGCGACGCGCGGGGGTATTTTTTGGAGCAGCGCGGAATCCGGAGGCGCGTTGCTCGGTGGGGAGCGGTGGTGGGCTGAAGTTACGTTTTGATAAGGGGAGTAGTGGGCTGAAGCCCACCCTACGGGTTGATGAAAATTCGCGCCTCGCCGCTGCGGCGGGTGAAGCCTTGGGCGTCGAGAAGTTCGAGGAGCGGGATTAGGAATTTGCGTGAGATGCCGAGCGCGGTTTTGGCTTGGGCGGTGTCGAATTTACCTTGGGCGGCGAAGTGGGCGGTGAGTTTGGCGCGGGCGGCTTCTAGGGCGTCGCGGTGGAAGATAAGTGTGTTGGCGGAGGTGCGTGGTTTGTTGGCGGCGTAGGTTGCGGCGAGTAGGCCGGTGTCGATGAGACGGCGATAGGCGCGGCCGCGGTTTTTGTCGGGGCCGACGACTTCTGTGAGCGGCGGGGGCTCGAGGCCGCCTTTCTTGAAGGCGGCTTCGATCTGGTCGCAGAGTGCGCGATCGGCGTCGCTCAGATTGGTGGCGGTATCCGATGCGCGGCGGAATTTTCCTCGCTGTTCGATCAGTGTGCCGGCGCCGACTTGTGCGTGCAATGCATGGGCCAGGACGGCCTCGTGGCCGGCGTCTCCGAGACGCGTCAGAATTTGTTCTGCGGAGAGTCCAGAGGCCATCGAATCCGCACGGTGCGCTTCGTCCAGCGTTGCCAGGATGCCGCGTTCGATGGCGGTGATGGTTTCGGTGCGCATGGCCCCCCACTCTCCGACGCGCGCATACTCGGGCGGGGCGGCGGCGGCGAGCAGGCGGTCGAGGGCGAAGCGCTCTGATACGGCCATCGCTTGCAGATTGATTGGGGCCGGGCCGGCCTCGCGGCAGCGCAACGCGAGTATCTCTTCCAACCCTCCGCGCGCGAGGATTTCAAGAGCGGCCGTACCGGGTTCGCGCTTCCGTCGCGTGGTGGTGACCCCTAAGAGACGTCCGCCGCCGAGGGTACGCATGGGCGAATAGGCGCGGACGATGAAATGCTCCTTTACGAGAATCGCGGCGGTCTCTTCGAGGTGAAGTTGGCACAGGCAGTGATCGCCCGGCACCAATTCGGGGCGATCGAGAAGGTGCGCGCGGCCGAAGACTTCGGTGGTGCCGAAGAGAATGCGGAGGCGTTGGCCGTGGCGCAGCGGGCCCGCGGCGCTATCCAACTGGGCCAGTTCGACGTCGAGAAATCTAGCGCATTGAAGGGAGCCGGGGTGCGCGAGGGCGTCGCCGCGGGCGAGGGTCTCTTTGGGCACGTGCCGAAGGTTTACCGCAACGCGGCCGCCGGGCAGCGCGCGCGGGACCTGCGCGCCGTGCATTTGCACTTGACGCACGGCCACGCGAGCGCCGCGCGGATAGAGTTCGAGATCGTCGCCTTCTGCGAGCGCGCCGCGGCGCAGGGTGCCGGTGACGATGGTGCCGGCGCCGGGCATGGTGAAGACGCGATCGATGGGCAGGTAGGCGTGGCCTTCGTCTTGAATGGGTGGCTCGGTGCGCAGGAGGGCGTCGAGTTCGGCGCGCAAGGCGTCGAGACCTTCGCCGGTCAGGCTGGAGGTTTCGATCAGAGGCGCGTCGGCCAGGAAAGTTTTCGATAGAAAGTGTTTTACGTTGGCGATGGCTTCGATGCGCGCGGCGGGATCGACGCGGTCGCACTGGGTGAGGGCGACGATGCCGCGGCGGATGCCGAGGAGGTGGGCGATGTCGAGGTGCTCGATGGTCTGTGGCATGACGCCTTCGTTGGCGGCGACGGCGAGCAGGACCGCCTGAATGCCGGTCGCGCCGGAGACCATGGTGCGGACGAAGCGTTCGTGGCCGGGGACGTCCACGAAGTCGACGGCGCCGGAAGGCAGCGCGAGGCCTGCGAAACCCAGGACGATGGAAATGCCGCGTTCTTTCTCTTCTTTGAGGCGGTCGGTGTCCACGCCGGTGAGGGCTTTGACGAGGCTGGTCTTGCCGTGATCGACGTGGCCGAGTACGCCGGCGGTGAGGCGGGTCATGAGAGGAGTTGCGCGAGGGCGGCTTCGATGGCGTCGAATTGATTGAGGTTGATCGTGCGCAGATGGAGGAGGACGGTGCCTTCGGAGACGCGTCCGACGACGGAGGGATCGCCGATGCGCAGCTCGGCGTGGAGATCGTCGGGGAGCATGCCTTCGACGCGGAGGGCGACGGCCCAGTCGGGCAGGGCAACTTCTGGCAGAGAACCGCCGCCGGCGTAGCCTGTGGTCTCGATGGGATCGGCGGACACGCCCGGGAATTTGCTGAGCCGCTTGGCGAGTTGGCGGGCGCGTTTGCGGAGTTCGGCGGGGGTGAGGCCGAGCATGATGAGCACGGGGACATGCGAGATGGCGGTCGCTTCGTCCCAGTAGAGCCGCAGGGTGGCTTCGAGCGCGGCGAGCGGGAGTTTGCCGATGCGGAGTGCGCGGTAGAGCGGGTTTTGTTTCATGCGCGCGATGAGGTCGGCGCGGCCGCAGAGGATGCCGGCTTGCGGGCCGCCGAGGAGTTTGTCGCCGCTGAAGGTGACGAGGTCCATTCCAGCGGCGAGCGCTTCTTGCACAGTGGGTTCGTCGGGGAGGCCGAGGGCGGCGAGTTTCACGAGCGTGCCGCTGCCGAGGTCTTCCATGGCGACGAGGCCGCGTTCGCGCGCGAGCGCGACGAGTTCCTCGCGCGCGGGGGCTTCGGTGAAGCCGACGATGCGGAAATTGCTGGGGTGGACTTTGAGCAGGATGCGTGTGTTTGGGGTGATGGCCTTTGCGTAGTCGGCGACGCGGGTGCGGTTGGTGGTGCCGGTCTCGACGAGGCGCGCTTCGCTGGTCTCGATGACGTCGGGGATGCGGAAGGAGCCGCCGATTTCAATGAGTTCGCCGCGGGAGGTGATGACTTCGCCGTCGCGGGCGAGGGTGTTGACGGCGAGCATGACGGCGGCGGCGTTGTTGTTGACCACGA
>VFKU01000235.1 GCA_009885415.1 Rhodothermota bacterium | reverse complement strand
GACGCCGCCGCTCGTACCGCAGTCGCTCAAGCCGGAGGACGCCTGGGGCCTCACCCCCATCGATCGCGGCATGGCCCGCAGCGCGATCGAGGCGTTGCGCTCCGACGGTCTCTTCACGCCGCCCAGCGTGAAAGGCTCGATCCACTACCCCGGCGTCGCCGGCGGCACCAACTGGGGCAGCGCCGCCTTTGATCCCGATCGCGAAGTCATCGTCTTGAACACCTCGCGCATGCCCTTCGCAATCACCCTCTTCGCGCGCGATACCTACGACATGAACAAGGACTACGGCGACGTCGAGCGCGGGCGGATGAACGGCACGCCCTACCTCATGCACCGCCAGCCGCTGCTCTCCCCGCTCGGGTTGCCGGTCTCCCCGCCGCCCTGGGGCACGTTGACCGCGATCAGCACCGCGACCGGCAAAGCCGTGTGGGAAAGCGTGCTCGGCACCACGCGCGATCTCGCACCGCTCCCCATCGCGATGAAATGGGGCACGCCAAACATGGGCGGGCCGATCGTGACCAAGAGCGGGTTGACCTTCATCTCCGCAACGATGGACTACTACCTGCGCGCCTTCGACACGGCGACGGGCGCGGAACTGTGGAAAGGCCGCCTGCCCGCCGGCGGCCAGGCGACCCCAATGACGTATCGCCTCCGGCCCGACGGTCAGCAGTTCGTAGTGATTTGCGCGGGCGGCCACGGAAAATTGGGCACGAAACTCGGCGACTACGTAATCGCCTACGCCTTGCCCCAAAAAAAACCAGCTTCATAAGGACGATTCGAGGTTCGCCCTCTCCGCTTTCATTCACTCCAGAAAAGACAGTAAGATCGCCCCTCTTACGGGGCGCTCTCATGGTTGAACCGAGAAAAGCGGCAGCGTGCCTCATCATGGATCCCGCCGGTCGCCTCCTCATGGTCCGGCGCAGCCCAAAGCTGCGCTTCATGCCCGGCCACCACGCCTTTCCCGGCGGCCGCGTCGACGACTCGGAGAGTATCGATCGCGTGATCGGCGCCACCGACCCTGAAACAGCCCGCGGCGTAATGGCTGCCGCGCGCGAAGTCTTCGAAGAAACCGGTCTCTGGCTCGCGGAAGGCGCTGACCCTGAAGTCGACGCACGCCGCCGCGCCCGGCAAGATTTGCTCGACGAAAAAGCGGGTTTCGACGACATCCTCGCGGCCTTCGGCGGGCACATTGACGCCGGCCGCTTCGAGGAAGTCGCGCACTGGATCACGCCAAACCTGTCCCCCATTCGCTTCGACACCTTCTACTTTCTCGTCCGCCACACCAGCGGCCAGGAACCGGAACTCATCGAGGGCGAACTGGTCGGCATGGACTGGATGCACCCCTCCGAAGCGCGCCGCCGCTGGCACACGGGCGAGATTCACATGTCGACCCCCGTCGCCTGCACCTTGCAGCCGATGGCCGCGCGGCCCTACCCGGATTTCGTCCCCCTCGTGCGCCGCATCACCGACAGCACGCCCGGCCACCCCAACCGCTTTGAACTCCGCCGCGGCATTCACCTGATCCCGCTCCGCGCGCAGGCACTCCCCCCGGCGACGCACACCAATTGCCTCGTCATCGGCGAAGAAGAATACCTGCTCGTCGATCCCGGCTCCGACGAACCCGCCGAGCTCGACAGCCTCTGCGATCAGATCGATCAACTCGCCGATATGGGCGCGCGCATGAGCGCAATCGTCCTGACGCACAGCCACCCCGACCACGTCGCCGGTGTGACGCATATCCGCGAGCGCTACGGCGCCCCCGTCTGGGCGCACGACGCGACCGCCACGCAAGTGAAGTTCGCCATCGACCGCCGCCTCGCCGAAGGCGACGTCATCGAGCTCGCCGGCGATCCCGGCTGGCGCGTAAACGTCATGCACACGCCAGGGCACGACCCCGGCCACCTCTGTCTCTACGAAGAAACCACCCGCACCCTCGTCGCCGGCGACATGGTCGCCAATCCAGGGACCATCGTCGTCTCCGAACAGTACGGCGGCGACATGAACCAGTTCATCGCCAGCCTCGAGCGCTTGATGAACTTCGAAGGCCCGCGCTTGATCATTCCCTCCCACGGCGGACCCGTCGGCCGAGCGGAGAATATTTTCCAGAAGCAGCGCGACCACCGCCTGTGGCGCGAAAACAAGATCCGCGAAGCCTACGAAGCCGGCCATACGAACTTTCGCGCGCTCCTCGCCGCATCCTACGACGACGCCAAACCCGAGGCCCTCCCCCTGGCCGAGCACGCCCTCCGCGCGCACCTCAGCCGGCTGGGCCTAAAAATCAGCGACTAGCAACCACCTCGTGCCACTTTGGACTGCGGCAGCGATAGCTGCCGCTTTACTAAGCCCAGCGAAGCTGGGCGGCGTCACTCCAAGACATCGACTTTCGCCGTGAATTTCAAAAGGAACTTCACCCCCACGCGAGGGATTCTTTCCGCGCGTGCGGTACAATAGAGACGAGCGCGCGGCGGAGCCCCGCGACTCCGGCATTGGGGGAATTTCATGGCATCGAAAAAGCACATCGTCGTGCTCATGGGGGGCATGAGCGCGGAGTACGAAGTCTCCATGCGCTCGGGCGCGCAAGTCGCAAAGCACTTCGATCGCGACTGCTACACCGTGACGCCGATCGAGATCACGCGCGAGGGCGAATGGATTTTCCCGGGCCGCGACCGCGAATACCTCGACATCGCCGAGGCCGTCCCGCGCCTACGCGCGCTGCACCCCGACTGTATCTTCATCGCGCTCCACGGCCCCTTCGGCGAGGACGGCCGCATGCAAGGCCTGCTCGACCTCATGGGCATCCCCTACACCGGCTCGGGCTGCTCTTCGAGCGGCCTCGCCATCGATAAAATCCGCGCGAAAGCCGTCGCTGAACACGGCGGCATCCGCGTCGCCGATCATGTCGTGTTTCAGCGCCGCGAGTGGGACGCGGACCGGACGGCGATCACCCGGCTCGTGAGCGAGTCCATCGGATTTCCCTGCGTCATCAAGAACCCCACGCAAGGCTCGAGCCTGGGTATGGCAATCCCGCAGACGGTGGACGATTTCGAGAAGGCCGTGCCGGAAATCCTGCACTTCGGAGGCACCATCCTCGCGGAGCGCTACCTCAGCGGCCTCGAACTCACCTGTGGCGTGCTCGATCTCGACGAGGAGCGGGGCGCTTTTGCCCTGCCGGTCACCGAAATTCGGCCGGTAAAGGCCAAGTTTTTCGATTACACGGCGAAATACACCCCCGGCGCGACGAAGGAAATCACCCCCGCACAGATCGACGACTCCCTGCGCGACCGCACCCAGGCGATGGCCGTGCGTGCGCATGAACTCATGGGTTGTCGCGGTTTCAGCCGAAGCGATATGATCTTCTCGGGCGGTGAGTTGTATTGGCTGGAGATCAACACGATCCCCGGCATGACGGAAACCTCGCTCATCCCGCAAATGGCGGCGGCGGCGGGCATGTCCTTCACCGAATTGGTCGGCGCGCTGGTCGAAGCCGCGATGGCCTGAACTCGAATCCATACGCACGCCGCATTCGTCAAGGTACAGAAAGAGAGTCGATGTCCATCACCTATACAAAAATGCACGGTCTCGGGAACGACTACCTGTTCATCGAGTCCGAAAAAAATAAAATCGCCGACCCGGCGGAGCTCGCGCGCCAGATGAGCCACCGGCACCTCGGCGCCGGTTCGGACGGCATCATCCTCATCATGCCTCCCGCGCAGGGGGCCGATTTCCGCATGAGGATTTTCAACGCGGACGGCAGCGAGGCCCAGACCTGCGGCAACGGCATCCGCTGTTTTGCAAAGTATGTCTTCGAGCGCGGCCTCACCCAAAAAACCGAATTCGTCATCGAAACGGGCGGCGGACCAAACCGCGTCCAGCTTCACGTCGCCGGATCCCGCGTGGACACCGTCCGCTCGAACATGGGCCGGCCCCGCTTCGAGCGTAGCGAAATCCCCATGCTCGGCCCGCCGGGCCGCGTCCTCGAGGAGCCCCTCGACGTGGACGGCACGACCTACAAAATCACCTGTGCGAACGTCGGCAACCCGCACGCGGTCATCTTCGTGAACGACGCAACCAAGATCGACCTCCCGGCCATCGGCCCGAAGATCGAATGCCATCCAAAATTTCCCGAACGCACCAATGTCGAATTCGTGAACGTGATCGATCGCAGCAACATCGTCATGCGCATCTGGGAGCGCGGCAGCGGCGTGACCATGGCGAGCGGCAGCGGCTCCTGCGGCGCGGCGCTGGCGTCAATGATCACCGGCCGCACGGACCGAAAAATCAGCGTACACCTCGTGTTCGGTCAGCTCGCGATCGAGTGGGCCGAGGACGGCAACGTCTACCAGGAAGGCCCCGCGACCGAAGTCT
>VFKU01000002.1 GCA_009885415.1 Rhodothermota bacterium | reverse complement strand
GCGATCGGCGCGCGCCACATTGGCTATGGGGCGCAGGCCGAACATTACCCCGCGGTCGGCGAGTGTTTGCTGGCGGCGCTCAGCACTGTGGCGGGGCTGGCGTGGACCAAGGAAGTGGCCGACGCGTGGGCCGAGGCCTACCGGGCGGTCACGCAGATCATGCTTCAGGGCGCCGCGAAGGCCGAGCAACACGCCACGGCCTGAACCGGCCGCAATCACTCTCTATTTTTCAACGACCCGCGCATCGGCGCTCCGCGCCGATGCGTTTCTTTTTTTGGACCGACGACGGGAGTCTCACTCCGTTTTTTTTTCGGGCTTCCGCCCGGTGACGCGGTCGATGCGCTGCTGAAGAATCGCAACGATCCCCTCCGCGGCGCTATACACCTTGCGCCAGGTCGTGCGGACTTGCTCGTTCTGCGCCCAGGACTCGACGCGATCCACCGTGTCCTTGCCGAGATCCTCGACGCGTTCACGCGCGTCCGTCACGTCCTCGCGCGACGCAACAGCCTTGACGCGAGTGAGCGCCTCTTCACCAAGGTGTTTCGTCTGCCGCGCGACGCTCTGCACCTTCTCGTGCTGCGCCAACTCGCGCACCCGGCGCGCGGCTTCTCCCCCGATCTCGCCGATCGATTTCGTCACTTCGCGCGTCTTCTCCGACTCCGCCAAGGCGCGCGTGCGGACCGCGGCCTCGCGCGCGAGCTCCTGCACGCGCAGGGCCGCGCCGGAGAGATCCTGGCGTTCGGTGAACTCATGGTATTTTCGCTGGACGTTCTTCCACGCGCGCTCGAGGTCGCGGCCGATATCCTCGAAGACGTCCTTCGACGCGGGCTCCTCGGGCAGCGGCGGCGCGGAGGAGGAAGCCTCCCCGCGCGCGGCCTCACTCATCTGGCCGCCGCAATAGGGACACAAGGGCAGCTCGGCGCGATAACGCAAAGTGCAGGACGCACATGCGGCATGCCCTGAGTCGGCAAAGTCCTCGTGCAGCCCGCGCTCGGCCATCAGCCGGCGGCAACGATCGAGGCGCTCGTGCGCGGGCGTGAAATCAGGGTAACGCTCGGTGAGCCAACCGAAGAGATAGACCGCGGGCGGCACTTGGCCAGCGCGTTCGTAACAGCAGGCCATAGTAAACAGCGCTTCTTCGCGGCCCTCGGCTTCGCGCATCAGCGGCCACAACCGCCGGCACGCGTCGTCAATCGCGCCGGTCGCGGCGAGGTCGAGCGCTTCGTTGATGAGTGCGCGTGAATCGTTCATGTACTCCTCCCGTTGAGATCAATTCCCCGGTGGCAACGTGGATTATAGCGCTTTGGCGCGCTATAGTGTGCGCCTGATTCTGCCTTCACGCGGCCGGGGGACCTCCGGCGACGCCACGAGTACGCCATGAGCCCGACCGCTTTCATTTCAACCGCGATTCCCTATGTAAACGCGCGCCCCCACATCGGCCACGCCTTCGAGTTCGTCCAGACCGACGCGATGGCGCGCTACCTGCGCCTCACCGGCCGCGACGTTTTCTTTTTGACTGGCTCAGACGAGAATTCGTTGAAGAACGTCCGCGCCGCCCAGGACGAGGGCATCAGCACGCAGGCGCTGTGCGACCGAAATACCGAGTATTTCGAGGGTTTGCTGCCGCTGCTGGACGTGTCCAACGACGCCTTCATCCGCACCAGCCGCGACCTGCACAAGCGCGGCGCGCAGGAATTGTGGCGCCGGACCGACCCGCAGGACATCTACAAAAAGCACTACACGGGCCTCTATTGCGTCGGCTGTGAGGACTTCTATTCCGAGAAGGAAGCGGCGGACGGAAAGTGCCCCGACCATCTCACCCCGCTCGAGCGCATCGAAGAAGAAAATTACTTCTTCCGCCTCTCGCGCTACCAGGACAAGCTGCTCGATCTGATCGAATCAAACCAATTGCGCATCGTCCCCGCCACCAAGCGAAACGAAATTCTCGCCTTCATCCGCGGCGGCCTCCTGGACTTCAGCATCTCGCGCAGCCGGCGCCGCGCGGGAGACTGGGGCGTCGAAGTCCCCGGCGACCCGGACCAAGTCATGTACGTGTGGTACGACGCGCTCGCGAATTACATCGCCGCGCTCGATCTGCGCGAGGGCAGCCCCACGCTCGAAAAATTCTGGCTGCGAGGCGACGAACGCATCCACTGCATCGGCAAAGGCATCAACCGCTTTCACACCGTCTACTGGCCCGCCATGCTCCTCTCCGCCGGCCTCCCCGCACCCACCACCGTCTTCGTCCACGGCTACCTCACCATCAACGGCCAAAAAATATCGAAGTCGCTCGGCAACGTGATCGACCCGCGCAGCCAGGTCGAGCTCTACGGCTCGGAGGCCGTGCGCTATTTCCTGCTGCGAGGAATCTCCGCCACCGAAGACGGCGACTACAGCGAGGCGCGCTTCCGCGAACTCTACAACGCCGACCTCGCCAACAACCTCGGCAACCTCGCGCGCCGCGTCGAGACCATCGGCGCGAAAGCCGCACACTCTCCCAAGCCCGAAGCCGACGCGCCCGCCCCCGCCGGCTACCACGAGGCCATGGCCGACTTCCGATTCTCCGACGCGGCGGGAACGCTCTGGGCCCTAGCCACCGACCTCAACCAACGCATCGAAGCCGTCAAACCCTGGGAACTCCAAAAACAAAACAAGGCCGCCGAACTCGCCGCCTTCCTGGACGAAATGATCGCCTCCTTGCGCGTAATCGCGCATTGGGTCGAACCTTTCCTCCCAAAAACCGCCAAACGCCTGCGCGATATGTTCCAACCCGGAACGCCTATCACCCGCGGCGACCCATTGTTTCCCCGCCTCGTATAGCGCCCCGGTTTCGCCAAAGCCCTGACTTGCCCGATTCGGGCCTCTTTCCGCCCCCATTCCTCCCATAATTCCTATTCTTCCCATCCCGCCCAATCCCCAGCCGGCGACCCCACTGAATACCCGCACCCGCACCCGCGTCTATATTCCCCGACAGGCCTGGAGCCTCAAGGGAGCCATTCCATGCAACAGATCTTCGGATATATAGCGGTCGGCGCGCTCGCCATTCTCGGTACCGGCTGCGTCACCCCCGCGCAAAACGGCGCCCTCGGCGGTGGTGCCGTCGGTGCTGGACTCGGCGCGATCATCGGCGGCGCCTCGGGCAATGCCGGTGTGGGCGCGCTCATCGGAGCCGGCGTCGGCGCCACCACCGGCGCACTCATCGGCGACCAAGTCGACCACGACCGGCATCGCGACCACGCGCACTACGCCCCGCCGCCTGCCGTGGT
>VFKU01000714.1 GCA_009885415.1 Rhodothermota bacterium | reverse complement strand
TGGAAATCGACGTGCATGCCCTGGAAGTTCACTCCGCGTGGTCCGGCGATGCGGCCCCAGAGCGTGAAGCCGTTGGCGAAACGCATGTACCACGAGGGCGTGCGTTTGATCTCGACGATCGCACTCGCGATGTCCGGGTGTTCTTCGAAGCGCCGGAAGACGCGATGCATGAGCGGAAAGAGATGGTGCTCGCACTGCGTGGCGATGAGCAGTTCGGCATTGGGCATGGCCGAACTCGCCCACAGCGCCATGATCTCGATTTCGCTGGTCTTACCCACGTCGCGGCCGTCGCAATGGACCTTCCGCGGGCCGTAGGATTCGAGCGAATCGAGCTGGTAATCGCGTACTGTCCACGCCGCGCCGCTGCGCTCCTTCACGTTCTCGCGCGCAAACGCCGCGCGGCTAAGAAGACGCTGTAGTTTCTCCAGTGTCGCGGCGTCGCAGCCGCGGGATAAAAGGATTTGTCTCGCCAGGTTTAAGTTCAAGCGCTGCGTCAAGGAATCCCTCCGTTTCTTCAAGCAACTTCATCATCCTCATGGGGAGTCCTGTTGCACTGCCCGAGTCCTTCGCGGGTGGGTCTGGGGTGAGTTCGTCCACGGTTCGTCTGAGCCTTTCGTAGGTTTTCGCGAGGCCGTCGATGGCGGGGTGCATCGCGGCCGTTCCGGATGCCGCGCCTTTGGTCCGCGATTGGTACACGTCCTGAGGGCCAAGTTCGCGCAACATGCGATACGCGAGTAATCTCCAGACAAGCGCTTCCTCCAGCCGGATGCTCATGGCGGGATCGCTTGCCACCTGCGGCGGTGCGATTCCCACAGCCAGTTGGCTGCAGAACTCGCGGGCGAGCTCGAAGTCAGGAGTACCTGACTCGATTTTGAGCACGCTTTCAATCTGCTCAAACTGCTTCAAGGTGTCCGGCAATATCTTTTCGTCTTTTTTCATGTTCCCTCTAATTAACATACGGCTTGTTGCACTGTTCTCGACTATTGAAAGGCCTTGAAGAGTGGGGGCGGCGTCCCTATAATCGCTACACGACGGGGCTCGGACTGTTTCAGGGGAATATCATGTCGGTCACACGCGACGAAATTCTGCTTGAGCGCTTGCAGAAGACTATTGACACTTGGAACACGGAAGTGACGGCTGCGCAAGAGAGCCTCGCTCACCAGATCGGCGATGCCCGCACCCAGCTTCACACACTCATCGGCGCGCTGAACCGGCGCGGTTACTCCAATGGGCATGGGGACGCGACGGCGGCGCGCGGCCAGGCGCTGACGGAACGCAATGCGGTATTGCGCGAAGCGCTCGAACGCAACCGCGGCCTTGAAGCGAAACTTCACCGGCTCGAAGAAGAGCGGAGCGCGCCCACTCGGGACTCGCTGAAGGCCCGCGAGGACCTTGATGAATTACGCGGGCAGATCGCCGCGTATCAGGTGCAGGAGCGCGAAGGCGCGGCGCTGATCGAGCGGGCGGAGAAGGAACTGGCCGCAATGCGGCGGTCGCTGGAGGCCGCAACAGCGGCGCGACAGACCGCGATCGAGGAAGTGCAGCGGCTTCGCGAGGCGACGGACATCGCGACGCGCGAGAGCGAAGGATTTGAAGCGGAAGCGAGACGCCTTCGCGGACAACTTGACGACCGCTCGGCGGCGAACCGCCAGCTTGAAGTGGAGATTGCGTCGCTTACGGCAATTGTGGGTTCGTTGAAGCGAGGCCTCGATGACGCACGGGCGGCCGGGCCGGCGAAGCTTGCCGAGCTCGAGTCTGAACTGGAGACCGCGGCGCTGGCGATCGAGGATCAGGAGAAACGGCTCGCCGCCGGCCGTGAGGATCGGGCCCGGCTGCTTGCCGGGATCTCCGGCGCGGAGACGGGACTGAAACAGTTGATCGCGCGCGGCCAGGAACGTGAGGCGGCGCTTGAGGCGGCAATGCGCGAGGCCGAGGAGCTGCGGCGGGCCGAGCTGGATCGCGGCCAGATAGAGACGGAACTTCGGGTCGAGGTGCAGGCGTTGCGCGATACGGTGGGGACGCTGCGCCGCTCGGGCAGTGAATTGCACGCGGATTTGGCCTCGCTGAAGGCGGAATACGATCGGCAGGCGGAAACGCTGTCGGAGACCGTGCGCGAAATTGAGGCGCACTGGGAGATCAAACGCCAGGGCGAGGAGCGGGAGCGGCAGCTTCAGAGCAGCCTGAGCGAATTGCAGCGGCTTTATTCTGAGGCGCAAACCGAGCTTACGCTGCTTCACGGGCAGGTCACGCTTCCGGCGAGCGAGCGCGAGGATGATTCCGAAGGGATCGAGCGGCTTTTGGCCTTCGAGCAGATCCTGATCGATCGCGAAGAAGCGGTCGAGGCGGCGGCGGAGCGCATGCGGCGGCTCGAGGAGACGGCGGTGCGCCTCCAGGCCGAGGTGGCGGGTCTTCTGCAGACGCGGCGCGACGCTGACCGCGGCGTGGACATCGACGCACAGGCGATCGAAGCGGCGCGCCCGGAGAATGGACGCCTTCGCGGCCGCGTGGCGGACCTTGAACGGATCAACGCGGACCAGGCCGAGCGGGTCATTTTCCTGGAAGGGCAACTTCGCCAGCTTCGCCGGGAAGTGGACACGCCGGCGCGGCGCGAGACGGCGGCCTTCGTCACTTCGGCGCCTGCGGTGGACGCGCGGACGGCGGTGCGGCAGGCTTTCGCCGCGCACGACGAGGCGGGTCAGAAGAAGTCGATGGGCGAAATCCTCGTGGACGCAGGGATCATCAGCGGGCAACAGCTTGAGAGCGCGCTCGAAGAGCAGCGCACGGCAAAGAAGCGCCGGCTGGGGTCGATCCTGGTCGAGAAGGGCCTGATCCGCGAGGAGATTGTGGCGCAGGTCGTGGCCGCGCAGTTGAACCTGCCTTTTGTCCGCCTGAGCGAGATGGCGATTCAGCGCGGCGCGGTGGCGCTGCTCGACGGCCGCCTGGCGACGCACCACATGTGTTTCCCGACGGCCGCGACGAGTGCAGAAGTGACGATAGCGATGGCGAACCCGCTGGACTTGATTGCGATTGAGGACTTGGAGTTTGCAACGCACCTCAAGGTCAAGCCGGTCGTGGCGACGCTCTCGGACATTACTTCGGCGATCGTCGAGCATTACGGTGTGACCATCGCGAACGCGATTGCCGAAGACACTTTCGACGTCCAGTCGCCCGTGCGCAAGCCGTCGCAGGGATCTTCGACGCGCGACCTCTAAGACGCGCTCAGCCCACCGCTCGATGTGCATAAGGCCGGTGGGGACGGGTGCAGCTTCACGGGAGGACCCATGGCGACCTTTTTCGACGCCCTGCAGGGCGATCAGATCGAGTTTATCCGGCGGCAACACCTATTTTTCGTGGCGACCGCGGCGGCCGGGGGGCGGATCAATCTCTCGCCCAAGGGGATGGACACCTTTCGGGTGATTGATCCGAATACGGTGGCCTACCTCGATATGAGCGGTTCGGGCAATGAGACCTCGGCGCACCTCCAGGATGACGGACGGATCACTTTCATGTTTTGCAGTTTTGATCAGGCGCCGCTCATTTTGCGGCTGTACGGGCATGGCGATGTCGTGCGTCCCGGTACACCGGAGTGGGAGGCGCTCGCGCCGGTGTTTACACAGGTGCACGGGCAGCGGCAAATCATCCGCGCACGCATCGAGTCCGTGCAGGACTCTTGCGGGTACGCGGTGCCCAGGTACAATTTCGCCGGCGAGCGGGACACACTCGTGAAGTTTTTCGAAGGATTGACGCCGGAGCAGATTCAGGCCAAGCAGGCGGGCCAGGTGAAGTCGATCGACGGTCTCCCTGTGGTTCCCGCGTGCGCTGCGCCTGGCAGGTGATCTGGATCAAGGTCGGCCTCGCCGGTGCGTTTAAAAAGAAGAAGCGGCCCTAAGCGAAGCTTAGGGCCGCTGTATTTCCAAGGGACGGTCAGGCGCGGCGGCGAAGCTGCCGACGGCCGGCGATTGTGAACACTACCGCGCCGGCGAAGAGCAGGCCGATGCCGGCGAGGAGCGCCATCGGGCGCGCGTTGTCGGTGGCGAGCCACACGATCGGAGCGATGACGACGCGGGCGGCGGCGCGGAGCGCGGGCCGGGTCGCGAGGTAGGCGGCGGCGGGCGGGCTCACACGATAGTAGGCATCGGTGAAGGCGGCACCGAGAGCATTGCCGAGCAGTGTTGAATCGCGCAGGTCACGCAGCGCGCCGATCTGGCCGGCCAGCGGTGTGCCGTAGGCCGCCGTGGCGATGAAGCAGAGACCGCTGCTGCCGTCCGTCGCGGGCGGGTTGTCGATGAGGTATTCGACGAAGTCGAAAGTGCCGTCTTCGTCGCGGTCGATACCCATGCGCACGCCGAGGCCCGCGGGCACGATCGTGAACGTCAGCTCAGTGCCCACGCCTGCGAGCGCCTCGAGCTCCGCCAGGGACATATCCGGCTCGGTGTTTTCGTCGGACTTGAAGAGTGGAGCGGGGGACACCGTTTCGTCGAGGACCCAGCCGCGGCGGTAGCCGTCCATCATTCCCTTCGCAATGAGATCGACTTCGCCGCTCGCCGCGAGGGCGAAGAAGAAGTCGACGCGATCCTGATCCGGCGCGGCGGGCGTGGCGGAGTTGATGGTGATTTGCTGGCCGATGGCCGCATGCGCGGTCTGCGTGGCGGCGCCGTTCGGGCCGAGCTGACTGACGCTGCTAAGAATGATCGGCAGGCCCGACGGCGAGAAAAAGACGGGCGCATCGGGGAGCGCCGCGAGCCGGTCGAAGTCGTCGCCGTTGACGCACAGGGCGAAGGCCAAGACGTCGGCCACATCCTGATCGTTGTCCATGTCGAAGGCGTTGGCGCCGACGAAGGTGTCGAGGTTATCGATGCTGCCGTCGTGCAGCACGCCGAAGCCGGCGGTGGCGAGGTAGGGGAGGCCTCCGTTGTTGGGGTCGGGCTTCGTGATAAATCCTTGCTTGTCGAGTTGATTGCGAAGTTGTGGAATCTTGAAGGTGCCCTCATTGACCGATCCGGTCACACCGTCGGTGTTCCCTGTTCCATCGTTGGAGAAGATTGCTTCGTGGGCTTCGCCGTTCGGGCCGGGAAGGACGGGAAGAAAGGTGAAACCGAGCGGCGAGAAGCCAAACTGTTGGGCGTCCACCGTCCCCGAGCCAAGCGGAAGACTATGACACGTAACGCATTGGAATACGTTGTCCAGTGATACGGGCGCGCTCGGGCCGCTGGTGTGCAGCGGGTTGCCCTCGACGTAGAGATGGAACCCGCGCCACGCGTCGCCATCGGGAAGGGGGGTGCCGCGCGGGGAGAGCGCGGTATTACCGCCGGCGGGCCCGTTGGAATGGAAACCGTCCAGTGCGAGCAGTGGATTGTTCCCGGCACCGACGAATTTTGGACCGCCCGGCAGGGAGTTGTCGAGCGCACGGAAGGGGTTCGGCGTGAAGGCGAGCGAACTCAGGAAATCTTCGAACTCTTGCATCGGTGTAGCGAGGAGAGGGATATCGTCGCCTTGCAGTCCCTCGAAGGCCCCGGCGAACTCTTCGATGCCGTCGCGATCGCCGCGCCAGTGGTGCGGCTCGTGGCCGATGATGTCCTGAAGGGTCTGCGTGGTCATCGGTCCCTTCAGGGGGTGGAAGTCGTCGTAGGGTTCGATGAAACCGTCGATAAACAAATTGTGCTGGCCGGGCAGGGGATTACTTGGGTTGACCTGGACAGTGTCCTTCATTGTGCCGAGCGGATCGCCGAGGTCCCAGGCGAGCTGGTCGCTTCTTCCATCGACGTGGCAGGAGGCGCAGGAGATCTGCCCGAGGCCGGAGTTCTGGTGGGTGTCGTAGAAGTCGTCGCGACCTTCATTGATGTAGGCCGGGGTCGGGTCGAAGAAGTCGAGCGTCTGGACTATGGTCTCGGTGCCGAGCGTGGAGGTGTCGATCGCCATGACATTCGCCGCGAATTTATTGAGCACGTAAAGCCGGTCGAGCGTGGGGTGGTGCGCCGCGCCCGTTGGGCCGGGGGTGGGGCTGCCGAGGTCGATGGTGTGGCCGAGGCCGCCGAGGCGCGCGCCGGTCGCGGCATTGAGCACGACGACGTTGCCGGAGCCCATGCCGGTGACGTAGGCGCGGGTACCGGCGGGGTTAAACGCGACGCCGCGGGGATCGCCGATGGACTTGTCGCGTTCGGCTTGCGGCACGCTGCCGTCTTGGTAGGCGCTGCCGCTCTGGGCAGCGGCCAGATGCGCTTCGTTCATGTCGACGAGGGCGACTTCCGCGCCCGTCGCCCCGTTGGCGATCGCTGCGCGCACGCGGGTGAAGGTGCCGGTGATGTTCGGCTCGAAGCGGATTTCATTCGTCGCCTCGGTGCCGACGAGCATGACGCGATCGTTCGCCGGATTGATGCCGAGGGCCATGCCGATCGTCATGCGGCGCGTGACGTATCCATTCGTGCCGAAGCCCGCGTCGAGAGCGGTGACGCCGTTCGTCGTCGAGAAGCCGGCGATGTCGTTGTCGCTGAGGTCCCAGCCGACAGGGCGGCCGCTAAGCGCAGCGCTGGCGCCGCTGATGAAAGCGCTCCAATCGGCGCCGTTGTCGTCGCGCCAGACGCCGGCGTCGTCTTTGCGCACGATGAGTCCGACTTGCGGCGGCGGGCCGGCCGGAATGGTGCCGAAGTCGGCTGAGCCGGCGGGCGTGACCCAGGCCGTGCCCGGAACGCCGTCGTTGAAGGGCGGGTTTTGGCCCGCGTAAGGGCCGCTGACGTTTTCGAGGGCGTTGAAGATCGTGTTGTTGCCGATGATGGTGGTGCTGTTGCCGCTCTGGAAGATAGCGACGTAGACGCGGGTGCCGTCGGTCGCGAGCGCGCGCGGGTCCTGGCCGAGCAGCGGGAGTTCGTCGACGAGCGCGTGGGTGGCGGCATTGAAAATTTGGATCGTGTCGGGCCGCGAACAGGACACGGCGGCGAGGGGCGCGTCGGTGGAGGCGTCCGCGTAGAACACGACGTCGGCGGGTTCGTCGCCGGTGAGGATCGTGGCGACGACCGCGCCGGACGCGAGGTCGACGACGCTGACGGAATCGGAGATGTGATTGACGACCCAGGCCTCGTCGTTCGAGCGGAAACGGACGGAAACGGGGTCAAAGCCGACGGAGACGGTGTCGGTGTGCGTGAGAGCGCCGGTGGTCGCGTTGACGCTGAAGATTTCGAGGTGGCCGTCGGCGGTGTTGCACGCAGCGAGGGTCAAGCCGTCGGGGCTGAGGTCGAGCGGGTGGACCTGCGGGGTCTCGAAATTGACGAAGTTGCCGGGCGTAACGCCGCGAAGGGGCGCGACGCCGCGCGTGTTCAGGTCGGGCGGGAAACCTCCGGCGCCGTGCGCACGAGCAGGTGACGCCGAGAAGATGCCGGCGAGAAAAACGCCGGCCGCCGACAAACGGAGTGCAGAACTAAAACAGGATGGCATCGTGCATGACTCCTCATGAATGTAAGACGGACACCAACGTATCAGACGGTATCGGGAATGACAAGCACCCGCCTTGCGGCATGGTGGCTTAATTGAGTGCGCCGAATTCTGTCAATCCGTAGTTGCGAAATCTGTTTCGGTTCAGGGTGTTCCAATGCGGATGATGCCGCCGACCGGACTTCCGGTGAGCGGATCGACGAGTCTGCGCAGGGCGACCGGTTGATTGAAGGTCACCGCGCCGGGGTAGTCGCCGCCCTGAATGTGAAGCGCGGCTTTCTTGCCGGATGTCGGCGTGACACTCGCGAGCGCCGTACTAATCGAGGTGAAGGTGTGCAGCGCGCCGATCGCGGCCGGGATAGTCGTGCCCACGAAGGCGGTGTCGTTGGAATTGCCAGTGTCCGAGCCGAGGTCGGCTTCGTCGCGGTCGAAGCCGCCGTCTTCGTCGCGGTCGATGCCGATGCGGCGGCCCGTGGTCTCGTGGAGTGCGGTATAGACTAGATCGAATCCGCCGTCAGTGGCCGATTCGATCGCCGATTGCAGCACAAGGCCGTCTGACGCGCGATCGGAGAGGTAGCGCGGCTCGGTCGTGGTGTCGTAATAGGTATAGCGGCGGCGCTGACTCGCGACGCGGGTCTCCACCGCGAGGTCGATTTCGTTGTCGCCGGCGACGTCCATCAGCACGTCGGCGTAGAAGT
>VFKU01000463.1 GCA_009885415.1 Rhodothermota bacterium | reverse complement strand
GCGGTCAGGACCAATTTATTCCAGGTTTCTCGCTGGAGTTCCGACCAAGTTTCGGGAAACACCGCGATCGTGATCGTCACGACCCCTGCGATAATCGGCGGTGTAGCGCTAAGACCCACAAAACCATATCCGTGCGTTTCAAATAGATCGACATCCTGGAGTTGATAGGGAACGGGCCAGACCATAGCGTCGACCGAGAGCGGACGGATTGCGTCCGTGCGTAAGAGATAGCCTGCGCGACGTTCGGCGTCCCAGTGTTCCGCAACTTCCTCCACCGGAACACGCACATCATAGCCGATGAATCGCGGAGTTGCGCTCACAACGCGCTGATGTCGTCCACGAGTTCTTGGACGAGCGTTTGGGCGGTGCGGTCGGACTCGTGCTGGACCATGACGCGGATGATCGGTTCGGTGCCCGAGGGGCGAATGACGACGCGGCCGTGGCCTTGAAGCTCGGCCTCGGCCTTTTTGCGGACTTTGTCGAGCGCCTCTTCGGAGGGCCGCGCGCCGGGATGCACCGGCACTTTGCCGTGCGCTTCGGGCATGGGATCGTAGGCCCGCGCGAGTTCGGAGAGTTTACGGCCGCGCCGGACGATGGTCGCGAGCATTTGCAGCGCGGTGATCACGGCGTCGCCGGTGGTGTTGTAGTCGAGCATGATGATGTGGCCGCTCGATTCGCCGCCGAGCGTGAGGCCTTCTTTGCGCATGGCCTCGACCACGTAGCGGTCCCCCACTTTCGTGCGCACAATCTTGCCGCCGAGCGGCGCGAGCACGCGCTCGAGGCCGCCGTTGGCCATGATCGTGGTCACGACGGTCTTCTTCGGCAGCGCATCACGCGCGATCATGTCCGCCGCGAGCACGGAGAGCACCGCGTTGCCGTCGAGCAGGCGTCCGTTTTCGTCGGCCATCACCACGCGATCGCCGTCGCCGTCGAAGGCGATGCCGAGGTCGGCCTTTTCGCTGATAACCCGCGCGCGCATGACCTCGGGGAACATCGATCCGCAGTTCGCGTTAATGTTCGTACCGTCGGGATCAACACCAAGCGAGACTACGTGCGCGCCGAGTTCGCTCAGCGTGTCCGGGCCGACGCGGTAGGCCGCGCCGTTCGCGCCGTCGCACACGATTTTGAGGCCGTCCAGCCGCATCCCGCGCGGAAAGGTGGACTTGGCGTATTCGATGTAGCGGCCGACGGCGTCGTCGATGCGGCGTGCGCGGCCAATCTTGGTGCCGGTCGGCCGCACGTTGTCGATTTCGGTGCCGGTGACGAGCCGCTCGATTTCGTCTTCGAGTTCGTCGGGCAGCTTGTAGCCGTCGCGCGCGAAAAATTT
>VFKU01000398.1 GCA_009885415.1 Rhodothermota bacterium | reverse complement strand
TCGGCGCGCGCCGCATCACCGTGAGCACCGCCGGCGAGGCCGACGGCATCCGCCGTTTCGCGGGGGAGGACTGGCAGGTGCGGCTCAGCGTCTCGATGCACGCGGCGAACGATCCGCTGCGCGATGAACTCGTCCCGCTCAATCGCCGCTACAACCTGGCGGCATTGATGGAAGCGGTCGACTACTATCTTGAACGCACCGGCCGGCAAATCACCTTCGAGTGGACCCTGCTCGCCGAAGTAAATGATACTTCGAAGGACGCCGAAGAACTTGCGGATCTCGTCGGCGGGCGCCCCATTCACGTCAACCTGATTCCCTACAACCCGGTGGGGGGGACGCCCTACGAAGCACCCGGCCGCAAACGCGCCGAGGCCTTCCGCGATGCGCTCACCAACCGCGGCATCGGCGCCACGCTGCGCCTCGAGCGCGGGCAGGACATCAGCGCGGCCTGTGGTCAACTCCGGCGAAAGTCGAACGAGCGCGCGGCCGATTCAGAGAAGGCGACAGCGGGGGAGTGACGCTGCCTCAAGCGACGCGTTACTGAAGGCGAAGTACGAACGCGCCTTTGTAGCCCCGAGCGAGCAAATCGTCTCGGGCCTTCATCGCGGCCGATCGCTCCGCATAAGGGCCGACAACGATGCGGGACAGTTCGCCGCGCGCGGGCGGAAGCACCCGGCCCTTGAACGATGAACCAGCCTGCAGCTTATTCAGCGCCGCTTCCGCGGGGCCGCGAGCGACAGCCATTATTTGCACGCCGTAGCCTTTCCAACCCTCGGAAGTCGTGGCGGCCGGGACAGCAGGTTTCGGATCAGGCGTCGGCGCGACCTCGATCGCCGGCGCATTGCCCGGCGCGGAGGCGGTGGAAGCGTCCGGTGCAGCCGCGACAGTCTGTGGTTGATCGCTGGGCGGCGAGATGCGATTGCGCTCGGCTTCGGCCTGCACGGACTCGCCTACCGCAGGCGCACTGGACGATGGCGGCGCTTCTACCGGTGCAGGAGGCTCCTGCGACGGCAAAGCCTCCGCGGCAAGAATTCTCGCCGGGGCGCGAAACTCGACCGGCGGCTCGGTCTCGACGGCCGGGGCCGATACCGGCGGCGAAACGCGCGGCGCGGCCGACTCAATGACCTTCACCTCGGTCGCGCGGCCGTTGGACGGATTGGCCGTGTCGGTCTGCGCGATCTTATTGTCGAGCGTGGGGTCGAACTTGCCAATCAGCACGCCCAGCAGAAAACAGCCGAGGCCGAACATCAGCAAGATACACACACCGATCACGAGCTGCCCCGTGGACAACTCCGCGGTGTACCGCTCTTGATCCAGGACCGATTTAGGTCTGCGCGTACTCATCTTCGGTTTCGCCATCGCTTGAACTCTCTTCGTCGGAGTCTATTTCATCATCGTCGTCGTCATCATCATCAAACTCATCTTCTTCGTATTCGTCTTCCTCGATTTCGTCCTCAGCGGACCCGTCCCCGGTGGCCAGGGGCGGCGACGCTTCACTATCGGAAGTCTCGGTGGCAATGCCGGCTTCGGTCTTGACCGCCGCCGAAGTCTCGGATTCGTCCAGCGTGCCCTCGATCTCGGCCAGGCGGTGGAGCAACGCAATCCGCCCGCGCTCGAGTTCCGCCGTGGTAAGGTTCGGATCGTGTACTTCGATCATCCGATTGCCGATGCGATCGAGAAAAAGCATCACCGCCGCGTCGGTCTCGGGATCCACCGCCTGCTTGATGAAACGAAACGCCTTCTGACGGCGAAGCAACTGGCCCGCGAGGTACGCCAGCGCGACGGCGGGGCGGCCCGGCACTTCGACCGCCTCATAAAACGCCTGGCGCAAGGGCGAGAAGGCCTCGGCCGGCTGGTTCTCCAAGACCTGCGGATCGGCAAACTGCGCCGTCCACACACACAGCGCGTCCGCAGCGCGCTCGTCGGTACAGCAACTGGGACAATAGTCCTCGCGCAGCCAGCCCTCCGGCCCGCGGCGCAGCGCAGAAGTCATGCGCTGCTCGTGGACGAAAATTTTCTCGCACGCATGGCAATGCCGCGCGCTCTTGCTGATTTTAATTTCCATGTGCCCGCCGACTACGCCTCCCCTTCGCGATACGGCTACGGTGTGGACGGTTTTTCCACCGGACCACGATTTCGCCCACCCCGGACCATGCCGCCCCCAGCCTTCAGCAGATCCATCAGAACTTTGCCCGGAAACTTGAAGAGGTCGAGCACTTCTTTGCCCACTTCAAGCCCGCCACTGACTAACGCTACACTCGCCGGGGGAAGCTCTTCAACTTTGCCCTTGGGGTTGAAGGTCGGCCCGGAAACACGAAAGGTAAGGGCCACATCCGTGTTCGAGATCCGGTGCCCCTCAATATTAAGGTTCTGCGCCATATCCGGGATTTGCGCCGCGGTGTCCGGGTCGACGGAAACGGCGAGAACGTAGTCCATGTCGCCGTCACGAATATACTGACCGGAGCCATCGACCTGGACCGTGTCGGACACGAGCTTGAGCACCGGCGTCTTGACCGTGTCGCCCTCGAAGTCGACGTCAGCGGACAAACGGGCAAAGTCGAGCTTCGGCGGAATCGCCGTCAGATTGCTGTCCACTTTCCCTTCGATCAATTTATGGAGAAAGTCAGCGCTGAACCGCCCATCGCTCACCTCGAAGTGGCCCTTGCCTTGCAACGTATCGCGGTCGTCCCGATCCAGCGCGTAGTCGACCTTGCCGGAGATCGTACCGTCGAGCACGTCGTCCAATGCAAGATGGCGCAGGAAGAATTGAACGGGTATATCTGTCCATTCCACCGTGGAGACGCAAGTGTTATCGATCCGCGTCGCGTCGTAGGAACCCTTCAACACGCCGCCGGCGATTTTCGCCTGGTAGGAACTAAAGCCCGCTTTTTGCGGATTCGAGTACGCGCGCGCAACAAGCTCGGTGCCCGTCCACGGCGGAAGTTCCGCGTCCGCCGCGGTGATGTCGACAGTCCACGCGCGATCCACGCGGGGCCAGCCCGGCGGCGGCGTCATCGGCATCAGCCACGTCGTGCCAAAGGGAGGCACGTTGAGGCTCTTCGCATGGATGCGAGCGTCGCCCGTCGGCATGCTTCGTCCGGCCTTGTCCGTCGACAACTCGAACGCGACCTCCACCCCGCGGCCGGAAATCGGCACCGTAGCGCCCTCGACCTGCGGCAGAAGCGCGACATCGTCAATCAACCCGCCGAATTTCTGCGTGGATTTCAGGGGGTCTTTCGGATCGCGCGTGAAATCGAAATAGGCCTGAGTCGCGACGCCGCCGGTCGTACGATACGGCGTGAGCCCGCAGGTTGCCGCCGTGTTGACATCCAAGTGGTCCGAACTCGCGTGAATCGCCTGGACCAACCAACCCGCATTGCTGCGTTTGTCGCGGGTCAGCGTCATGTTCGCGGAAAGTTCGGAAGAAGCAACCTGCCCCGTGACCTCTAGGGTCGCCTTGGAATCAGGCGCGATCTCCGCGCGAACGTGCGCCTTCGTGCCCATTCCGGCGGCCTTCTTGAACCACCATTGGAAACTCACCTCGGCCTGCGTCGCATCAACATCGGCCTCGATGATCAGGTTCTTGCCCTTCTTGGCCGCCTCGCCTTTCACCGACACGGCCCCGGCGAGCGTGGTGTTCGCAAACTTGTCCGCCAGAACGGTCTCATCCAGTCCGGCGAGGGTGCCCTCGAATTTGACGCGGCCGTCGCCCGTGTCGAGGTCGTATTCGGCCTCGCCGACGATCGTGTTGCCTTTGTACTGCGCGTTCATCGGCGAGAGCGAGACGACATTGTCTTTCAAGCTGACATGGCCTTGCAGTCCCTTCGCCGCGAGGCGCAACGGCTCATACGTGATCTCGCCGTCGGCAACTTCAAACTCGAGCCCGGCCTGCTGCGTGTACGAGTCCCACGCGCCCTCGATCTGGCGGAGCGCGAGATGCATGGGAGGGAGGTCTTCGTCAATCGGCGTGAATTCAAAACGACCGGCGCCGGCGCTGGTCTTCCCGCGAATGATCGGTTCCTCGGACGTACCCGTGAGGCGCACTTCGAGCTCGTGCGGCTCGTCAAGGATGATGTCCATCTTGCCGATCTCTTCCATCTCGCCCTTGAGCGAATACTGCAAAATCTCCCTCAGCGGAATCCGCCGCGCGTGCAGCGTGAGGTCGAACTGCGGCCGCTCCTCGGCAAACCGCACCGTGCCCTCGACATTACCCGCCAATTGGTTCGAATCCGCCTTCGCCGTCGAGATGGTAAATTCCTTCGTCTCGGCCGAGTAGGTGGCGACCACCGCGACCTCGCCGCTGGCGGGCTCAAGAAACTCCGGCTGATCGCGCACAAAAAGATTTTCGAAAGGCGCCTGAAGTATGACGACAAGCGCGCGATCGGGAAGGCCGCTTACCCGCAGCGTCGGGTGCGCCGCGCCCTCCACGACCAGCGGACGTTCGGCCGGCAGGACCACATTGATATCGTTGGCCGTGATCAGATCGGAGGCGACGCGCAGATCGAAGTCCTTGATCGACGCCAGCCTCAACGTCGCGCTCACACGTTTGCGCGGATCGCCGTGGAGAAGACCGTTCAGCGAGGCGGTGAGGTCGGAGGCGTCCACCAAACGCGCGATGTCGAACCCAAAATCCAGGATGTCGAGTTCAGTGCCCCCGACGATATTGCGAATGAAGAATTTGCACCCGGCGCCCGTGATACGAAACGGGGCGCTCTTGGTGACTTCGAAAGGGACGACTTCCTCGATATTGATCTCGTCGCTCGAGTACCAGGGCGCCTCCCTCGGGCGCTCAAGCACGATTTCCGCCCCGTCGAGCGTAAGCCGCTCGACCATCACGCGGCCGTACACAAGATCGTTGAGCTGGATATTGATCAGCGCATCGAGCGCGTGAATATGCAGCACCGGGCCCTGTTCGAGCGGAAGATCGAGCCGAAGATCATGAATCCGCAGCCCGCGCAGGCCGTTCACCGAAATTTCACCCATCGTGATACGGGCGCCGAAGCGCTCTTCAATCCGCCGGGCCACGTCGGCCCGGAAGGCCTCAAGCTGATACTTTACGAAGAGCACGCTCGAAGCAAAAACGATGGTCAACACAAGCAACGCGAGCAGACCCATGCGAGCGCCGCGGTTCAGCGGAAACTCGTGTTCGGGTCCGGAACGGGAGGGCGTTTTACTCGCGGTGGTTGCCACGCGCCTCCTCGGCCGACGGCGGGGCCCCGCGGCCCCAGGTCACGCCGCGACGCTCCAACACTTGTTCCCGGAGTTTCGCACAGACCTCGGGATGGTCGCGCAGGTACTGGCGCGTGGTCTCACGACCTTGGCCGAGATTCTCGCCGTCCAACGCGAACCATGCACCGCTCTTCTGTAAGAGCTTCTCCTCAACCGCGAGATCGAGCACGTCGCCCTCTTTGGAAATGCCCTCGCCCCATAGCAGATCGAACTCCGCCTCACGGAACGGTGGGCTGATCTTGTTCTTCACCACTTTCACGCGCACGCGGCTGCCCACGACCTCCTCGCGCTCCTTGATCTGCGCGATCCGGCGGACATCGAGGCGGACGCTCGAGTAAAACTTCAGCGCACGCCCCCCGGGGGTCGTTTCCGGGCTGCCATACATGACGCCAATCTTCTCGCGAATCTGATTGATGAAAATCACCAGCGTATTCGACCGGCTGATCGACGCCGTCAGCTTACGCAGCGCCTGACTCATCAAGCGCGCGGTCAAGCCAACGTGTGTGTCGCCCATCTCGCCCTCGACCTCCGCCCGCGGCACCAACGCCGCCACCGAGTCGATCACGATCACGTCCACCGAGTTGCTGCGCACCAAGGTCTCGCAAATCTCCAGC
>VFKU01000768.1 GCA_009885415.1 Rhodothermota bacterium | reverse complement strand
GGCATCCGCGCCCAGGCGCTGAGCGACTTGATCGATCGCGAAGCCTTCCCAGGAGGCCCCTGCTTTGGGGTGGGCGTCGAGATCGGTGGCTGTGCGCAGATTGAGCAGGGCGTGCAGCAGGCCGCTGTCGGCGATGTATACCTTGGGCGAGCGCACCTGCCGCTTGGCGATGTTGGCGTACCACGGCAAGAGCTGGCGCACGACCAGTACGGAGGTCAGGCGATCGAGATAACCCCGCACCGTCGTGTCGCTGACGCCGAAGGAACGCGCGAACTCGGAGGCATTCCATACCTGGCCGTGATAATGCGCAAGCATGGTCCAGAAGCGGCCCATCGTGGTCGAGCTGACGCCCACGCCGAGCTGCGGCAGGTCGCGCTCGACGAAGGTGCGCAAGAACTCACGCCGCCACTCGAAGCTGGATTTCTCGGTCGGCGCAGTGAACGATCGCGGAAAGCCGCCGCGCCGCCACAGCTTCTCGGAATTCTTCCACCCGGCCTCTTCGAGCGAGAAGCCCCCCAGGTAGTGATAGGCAATTCGGCCCGCCAGTGTTTCGGAGGTTTGTTTCAAGAGTTCTGGGGCCGCGCTGCCCAGCACCAGGAAGCGGCACGGCGTCCTCGGGCGATCGGCGAGCACTCGAAGTATTTCGAACAAACCGGGGTGGCGCTGAATTTCGTCGATCACGACCAGTCCCTTGAGGGCTCGTAGCGCAAGCATCGGATCGGCCAGACGGGCAACGTCATCGGGATTCTCGAGGTCGAACGTGTGTACTGGTCCCCCGACGCTACGCGCCAACATGTGGGCGAGCGTGGTCTTGCCGACCTGGCGCGCGCCAATGATTCCCACGACCGGGAACTGGCGGAGCAGCCTTCCAAGCGTCTGCAATTCATGGGTACGGCGAATCATGCTTATATTCTACCTTGAAATCTCGAAGGATACCACCGAATTTTCAAGGATCTGTTCTTGGCCTGCTTTCGGGACTTGCAATTATTTTTTCGTTTCATTCTTCTTCCAACTGCAGATTTCCGAACTACCCTTCGCCGGCATCTTCACGAACAGGAAAAAGTGTGGCTGGTCGACAGGCATGTCGATTTATTTATTTTTAGTATTTTACTCATTTATTAGGCCCTATCGGTGGATTTGCTTTGAAGCCTAGAGTAGCGGTCCAGCGAAAGTGCTAGAATCTGCCCCGATACGGCCTCTAAGTGGATATAGTCTCGGACCCAGCCCGTGCGCGGGGCCTCCGGGCCGTTTCGGGGTTTACTTTGGGTCAAAACCGCCGTGTCTTCGCGGCGGTCTATCTTTCGGTTCCAGCCGCGATTGGGAGAAATCCGGGTGAATTCAATGAGGCACTTTGTCTGCCGGGCCGTTTGTCTGCCGGTCGGGGTCTTGCTTTGTCTGGCGATGGCCGGCTGCGGCATGAAGATGGGCGGTGGCGCGGCCGGAGGGAAGACTTCGGCGGCGACGCTGGTGCCAGTCGTGGTTATTCCGGTGGAAGCGACGACCCCGCAGCGGGGCGACATTGCGACGTACTTCGAGACGACGACGCGGGTCGAGGCGGAGCGGATGGTGGATGTCGCGGCGAAGGCCTCGGCGCGTTGCGACAAGGTCCTGGCGGAAGTGGGCGATGTCGTGAAGACCGGGCAGGTCGTGGCGGAGCTTCAGCGCGACGAGGCGCAGGCGCTGTACAGCCAGTCCGAGGTGCAGGTGCGCAAGAACAAGACCTCCTTCGAACTCGCTACGCGTCAGTTCGACGAGGGGCTGGGTCCGAAGGTCGAGGTGGACAACGCGCGCTACGCTTATGAGCAGGCGGTGGCGACCTTGGAGTCGCAGAAATTGGCGATCGAGAACTTGACGATTCGCGCGCCGATCGACGGC
>VFKU01000859.1 GCA_009885415.1 Rhodothermota bacterium | reverse complement strand
GATCGGTCACGTTCACGATATCGAGCGCGCCACCGATCCCGAGGTGGAGTTGCGCCCGCGTCTGGAAGGCGCTGCGGAAGTTAGCGTTCACCTGGAGCGCGCGGTACATCACCCCGAGCGGTACATTCTCGCCCTTGAGGCCCGCGCCGCCCCACGCCCCGACTCCGTAGTTATACATCCAGAACGGGAACCAATTCAGCCCCGTCTTGGTCGTGTTCGCCGAGAGATACGAAGCCTCCGCGTCCCACAGCGGGAAGACCCATTTCGCGCCCGGCACGCGCTCGCGCGCGGCGCTCCAGTTGTTGTTCGGCCAATCGTCGTTGCCGGAGTACAACTCCACCAGCAGATAGTCGATGAAGGCGTCGATGTCGAGCATCGCCGCGACCGCGTTGTAGTTCGCGGTCTGGCTCAGGTCCTGCCCGATCGCGGTCATCAACGCATTCCACGCAACGAGATCGCCCTCTTGCACGACGGGTACGAAGGGTTGGCCCGCTACGTCCGCGGACTGCACAAGGAAGTCCCAGTCTTTCGACGCGCCGAAACGTGCGGCGAGGAAATCCGCGTCGTGGTGTTCAGTCACATTGTAGTAGCCGCGATAGACCCCGTTGATGAAGAGGTTGTACACCTCGCCGCGTGCGCTCACGCGCCCCATGTCGATGTACAGCCGCCGCGTGAGTTCGTCGCGAATGAAGGGGTTGTAGCCGTCGTTGTGCCCGCCGCGCAGCACGAGCTTGTCGTAATTCAATAGCGCGTCGCCGGGGAAAACGTCCCAGGTCAGTGCGGACGGACCATAGTCCCCGCGGAAGTACATGCGCAGCGAGAATTTGTTGTACGAGGCCGCGATGATGTCCGGGATCGACGTGAGCTGCGGCAGCGTCCAATTGGCCGTCGTGTTCAAGGCATAACGCGGCCGGTGGAAGGTGCTGCCGTGCACGCGAATGCCTGCGTCCACTTGCTGATTGCCGGGCGTGTTTAGCGGGTCAAGCATCTCGAAGGAAGACGACCGTTCCGTAAAACGCCCGCCGAGAATCGCATTGTTGTACGCCGTCGGATCCGGCGCGCCGCCCACTGGGTAGACCGTGTCGCCCCGGCCGTCGATCCAAGGTTGTGTTCCAGCGATAAAGGGATTGTCTACGAATCCCGCGCCGACGTTGGGCAGGTAGGGGATCCATTCGAGCGTGTCAAAGGTGCTCTTCTTATACGTCCCGCCCTGGATCGCCATGACGCCGCGCGGCAGGAAGAGATCCTCCTGCGAATCGCCGATGATCGCCAGCGCCTTCACACCGCGTTGGTTCGCGGGCGTGTTGATGAGATACGTGGCCGACGCGATCGGCGAGCGGATCCAGCCGCTGCGGTAAGCCGCCGTTCGAATCGGACGATTCTCAGAGATTGAAATCGCGCCGGTGTAGAGCGTGCTCGTGCCGAAGCCCGGCGCTGGCAGCGATCCGTCGATCGTGTAGTAAATCGTTGCGCTCGGCGTGATCGTCGAGAGCGTAAGCGACTGCGTCCCCGTATAAAACCCACGCGGCGGGTTGAAGGTCACGGCCGCCACCACGCCTCCCGTCGCCTGGTGGGTCGTCGATTGCGCCGTCCAATTCGTCGGCTCGCCGCCGAAGACGGCCGAGGAGCTCCGCTGGAGCGCCGTGAAATTGTTGTCCGCATTCGGCCACGGCGGATCGCCGTCGTAGCGCACCGTGTCCATGCTGATGTACGGCACGGTCAGCAGGCTTGTGTCCGGATTCACGCCCGCCTCGTCCGGCCATTGAATCCGAAGCGTCTCGTCTGCGTTGCTCAGCGAGAAGGCGTCCGCGCCGTCGTAGTTGCCGAAGGGGCCGTAGACGGTCATGCCCTGCGCGCCGAACTGCGCCGTGTAGTGCGCCGGCAGGCCGTTCACGATCAGCGCGCTGCTGCCCGCGAGGATCGATTGGCCCGGGGGAAACTGAAAGCCGATCCCTGCGATGCGATAGGTATTGTTCGGGTTGCCGCCGGGCGCCGTGTCGTAGAGATTCACCGTCGCGCCGGAGACGTTCGTGATCTCGACGTACTCGATACCGCCGGGGAGGGGATTGTAATGGATCTCGCTGACCACCAGCGGGCCCATCACGGGGCCGGGGTTCGCGCCGCCGAGACTCTGCGCCGTCT
>VFKU01000564.1 GCA_009885415.1 Rhodothermota bacterium | reverse complement strand
CGCGTCGAGTTTGATGACCTGGGTCGAGTACTCCCAACCCCACAGAATTGTCTCGCGCTTGAAGTAGTCTCCAAACGAGAAGTTGCCGAGCATCTCGAACATCGTCATGTGGCGCGAGGTCTTGCCGACCTCGTCGAGGTCGTTGGCCTTGCCGCCGGCGCGTAGACACTTCTGCGACGTCGTTGCTCGCCGGTAGGGTACCGGGGCCTCGCCCGTGTAGAAGGGCTTGAATTGCACCATGCCGGCGCTGGTGAAGAGCAGTGTGGAGTCGTTGCTGGGCACAAGCGTGTCGCTGCGCTCGACGGTGTGCCCGCGTTGCCGGAAAAACTCCAGGTACCCGGCGCGTATTTCGTCCGTCTTCACTCGCTTGGCTCCTTAGGAATTCCCCGTGACGAGCGTCAAGTTTAGCAAAGCGCGGCGGGCCGCCGCACATTGGGACAAAAAGTCCGCAGCCGGAGAGCTGACTCCGGCTGCGGAAACGAAATCCCTTGATCTACCTACTTGTCAGACTTGTTTAGCTTCTTGTCTTTCCAATACTTCGTGCCGGCAATATCGGCCTGGAGCATGAGCCCCGCCTCGGTGATCTGGTAGAAGGCCATGCCGTTGCGGAAGGTCGCCTCCGCGTTCGCACCCTTGGTGCCGGCGACCGCGTTCGCCGAGGCGTCCGCTTCCCAGCCCTTGTTCACGAATTCGTTGAAGCGTTCCTCAGTCTCGAAGAGGAAAACGATCTGGTATTTCTGGCCGCCGAGGCCGATATTCAGGCCGACGGTGCCCATGCGCATGTAGGTGCGCGCGCCGGCGGCCTTGCTCACCGCCACGCCGCGACCGCCGCCACCGGAAATCATCAGCGAGAGCTTGATGTTGTCGAAGACAGCGTAGCCATGCGATTTATCGTAGAGTTTCTTCGCTTCCGGGCTCTTCTCGAATAGATCGTTCAGGGTCTCTTTGGCCATGGTGTCGATCTTTTGTTTCTTGCTGGATGGCGCGCCCGAGTCGTCGTCAGAATTCTCTTGCGCGAAGACAGGCGTCAACACAAACACCAAGGCGACGAGCGCCAAACCGAAGAACCGCGAAAGTGCGCGCATGACGATTTACCTCCAAGTGGACGAAATTGGCGGTGTGTCTACAGTTTGGGTTCGATCGGCTCACTCGACACATTTACCACTCCCGGCGAATCCGCCGGCGCGGTTGATGCAGTCTGTTTCGTCTGCGTCTTATTGAGGCGTTTATCGACCCAGTACTTCGTCCCGGCGGCGTCGGCTTTGAGCATGAGGCCCGACTCCGTGAATTGATAGATGACCATGCCCTTGGTGAAGGAGGTGGCGGCGTTCGCACCTTTCGTACCCGCCACCGCGTTCGCCGAAGCGTCGCCTTGCCAGCCATTGTTGATGAAGTCTTCCATCGTGTGGCGGTCTTGGAAGAGGAAAATCATCTGCGACTTTTGGCCGCCGAGCCCGAGACCGAGGCCGCCGGTGCCCATCTTCATGTAGACGCGCTGGCCGCCGTTCCGG
>VFKU01000513.1 GCA_009885415.1 Rhodothermota bacterium | reverse complement strand
GGCCTCCCACTGCGCCGCCGTAAGCCATGGCACGTCAACAATCTCGGCGAGCGCGCGCCAGGTCTGCTCGACGTTGCCCCCGAGGTTGCAGGAAATCGCCAGCGGGCCGTCAAAAACAGGGGCCAAAACAGAAGCGTGTGTTTCTCCCCAGAAAGGTCCGAGCGCCTCGGCCACTTGCGGACGGAACAGCGCGCGCAGCTTGACCGTGGCCTCATCCTGATCGATGCGGACGGCAAATCGAACTTCGCCGAAGACTTGGCCCACTGCGGAGTCCGCGGGCGGGGTCCAGGTGCCGCGCGCGTCCTCGGCGCCGGTGCCGGAGAGCGCCGCTGCGACGGCCTTGGCGGGCACGCGCCGCTCCGGCGTGAGCGTCAATGCGGCGACAAGCGCGTCGCGCGAGGGACTCGCGAGCAAGGTACGCCCGCGCGCGGCATAGAAGAGCCGGCCGGGTTTCCAATAGCGCAGGCGGAGCCCTCCCGCCCACTCGCTGCGGTTCGCGGGCCGCCAACGCAGCACGCGCTCGATCACGCAGCCGACGCGGGTCATCCGCGATATGAACACGGCGTCGCTCCACGCGGCGACGTCATCCGCAACGACGACGGCCGAACCGCCGATCAGGTTCCCGACGATCCAGTCGGGAAGGCCGCGGCGATCCGCGAGAGCCTCGGGCGCAGAGGCGACCATAGCTTGCGGCACGCCGTCCCACACGCGCGACGCGGCGACGCGGACCCGCGCGACGGCGGCATGCGGCAAGACCGCCTCGAGGTGTCGCGGCGCGGGCACAAATTCGGCGACGGGGTGCGTGTCGCGCGAAATCCAGAAGGCCCAGACGAAAAAAATAGCCACGGCGCCGATCAGCACGCGGCCGATTCGCCGCTGGCTGCGCCGCCGGGATCGGCGGACGGGACGGCCGCCCGGCGTGGTGAGAAGTCGCGGCGTCTCGCTCACGATTCGCCCCCGCGCACAGGGATCGCGCCGAAGGAGCGCGGCCCGCTGGAGTCCGGCACCATGATGCGCAGCTCATGCCGGCGGGGCACGAGAACGATGCATGCGCGCGTGCGCGGTCCAAGGACGTGGTCGATGGGCGCCGCGCGGTGCGCGCGATCGCCAAGAATCCGCTCGACGCCCGCCAAGGTGGCCGCGCCGCCGCCGTCCATCAACTGCTGTACGCGCACTTCCCGCGGCGTGGGCGATGCGTCGTCCGCCATGAGCAGCGCGGGCGCCGGATCGAGCCTTACGACGGGGGTCTCGCCGATTTCGACGATCGCGCTGCGTGACGTACCGCCGTCGTCAGACGCGAGGAAGACGCGGCCGGAGAAATGCGGACGCGGCGCGGCGAGAATGCTTATGGCTTGATCGAAAGTGGCGGCGTTGGCCAAGACTTCGGCGAGCAAAATTTCGGCAGGCGCGGCGATCGCTCGTTGGCCCCCGGCGCGCGGCGGGCCGATCGCCACGGCGATCCCCTGGTCGTTCACGCCGGCCACGCCGGCCATCTGCCAGGGCAGACCCGCCGCGACGTACGCGTGGCCCGATTTCGGACTCACGCGAAGCACGGTCGGCGTCACCGCATCGGGCCACTCCATGCTTTGCCCAAGCAGAATTCCCTCGGCGGCGGACTGCGCGCCAAACACGACGCCGACCGGCCCCGCGGGCGCGTCGTCCGACGGCGGTGCGAGCTGCCGCAACCACAGCGCGGCGAAAGACACGCCCGCGGCATCGCTCATTCCGCCGAGCATCTCGATGCTGTCCAGGCCAAGGCCCTGCAATAGAGCGCGGGCTGCATCGCCGGCGATTGGGATCGCCAGCGCTTCGAGCGAGACGGCCGGACGCAGCAACTCCCAGTGCCCCAACAGCCCGTTGCCGGCGTCCGAGAGCCAACGTGGCGGCAATCCCGCCGCGATGGACTCCGCGCCCAGATCGCGCAAGGCAAGTCCGTGTTGCTCTCCCATTTCGATCGGCGTGCCGCTTCGCGCGATGTAGACGACACCGTTCCGCTCTTCGCGCGCGGCCCGCGCCGCAGGCTTTACCTCGTCCAACGCCGGTTCGCCGCGCGAGAGCGGCGCCGTCGCGCTCCGAAGAAGCCACTCTGCCGCGCCGGGACCCAGATACACCGGTTCGCCGTCCGCCGAGGTCAGCGCGATGGTTTCGGCGGAAGCGACGGCCCCGAGGTATCCGTTTGCGGGTGCGACGACCATGCTCTGCGCATATCCGCGCGCCGATACGGCCCTCCGCAGCGCGGCGCCGGTCGCTCCACTTGGAATCGGCGGGACGAAAAGCATCGCAAGGCGATCGATCTCGATAACCTGAAACACGGCCTCGCCGGAATACGAAGGACCCGCGGAATGAAGCGGGACCTCCTGCGTCGCCGCATGAAAACCCAAAGTCACTTCGCGGCATTTAATCTCGTTCACCAAACCCTTCACGCGAGCGGCCAGCATCTCGGAAAAAAATTGGCCGCCGTCCGCCGGCGCGGCAACTTGATCGCCCGACGCGCCGTTCAGAAAAAACGCGACCACCGCCGGACCCGTCGCCGCTTCGAGCGCGCCGCAGAAGGCGCCGGGAAGTCCCGCCGAGTAGGTGAAGCCAGGGCCGCCCTCGCTACTCTGCGGCCCCGCGCCGAAGTTCGTCAAAATCGCGATCGGGTTTCCGTCCGAATCGTCCACGCGCAGTACGCCGAGCTGGGCATCCACCGGCGCGGGCGGATCGAAACGGCTGACGGCAAGCGAAGTCTCCGCCGCCGCATACCCCGCCGACGCCCGCTTGCGGCCGTCGTAGGCCAGTTGCATGGCTTCAGCAAACTTCGCCGCCACAGCGTCCACCTGCTCTTGCATGTATCGCCCGCCACGCTGCCGTCCGAGCCAGGAGCGGTCGAGGCCGCCGGGGCCGTTTAACGTGTGCGTGGCGACGAGGACGATATTCTCGCGGGGAACAACGTCTGGCGCGCGATCGAGTATACGCGCGCGCAGATCCGGCGTCACTGCGAAAAGGTCGGCGACGACAATGAAAACCGCCGTGCTTTCTTCCTGAAGAAACAGCGCGCGAACGAAAAGCGGATCGCGAGCGCCTGTAGCGGGCCGGCCGCGGCGCGCGAAATCGCCGTCGAGCGGCACTCCGGGCCCCGGCACAATTTCGACCTTGGCCGCGCCGGCTTCGAGCGCCGAAGCGCGCACGCAAAACAGCGCCGCCGTCAGCGACGCGACACACAATACCCTTGGTATCAACTTCAAGGGAGCCCCCGTCTTGCTCTTGCCCCGTGACGCGCCGCCCAAGCCGCGCCTTGAACATCATGGTACGTGGGGGTGCTCGCGACAATCAATCGCGCGCATGTTAAGCCAGTGTTAGCGCAGCTTGTGGTGTGCCGCTTGCATTCGCATCCGCCGGATGGTATAGTTGTGTCACCTCTAAACAAGGAAATGTCGATTGTATAATTCGTTGCATTGCGGCGCTTCGCTTCTCCCACTCCTCCTCATGGAGGACAGCAAGTCCGCGTGCCTCGAATTACCTAAAAACTAACCGAACAGGTTTTCATAGAGGCCCCGGACTGGAAACGGTCCGGGGCCTTCGGTTTTTCTGGCCAGTTACCGTCCCCG
>VFKU01000580.1 GCA_009885415.1 Rhodothermota bacterium | reverse complement strand
TTCGCAGCGCAAGGGTCTGCTGAAAAACATCGGAAACCGGGGCGTGGGCGTCGTGCGGCTTGAATTTCGTATCCCGACGCGCGGGCTCATCGGCTACCGGAGTGAATTCCTCACCGATACGCGCGGCCTGGGGATTATGTCCTCGCGCTTCATCGGCTATGACGCGTGGTGCGGCGACGTGGTCGGCCGGCGGCGCGGCTCGATGATCAGTATGGACACGGGCGAGGCGACCAGCTACAGCATAGAAAACCTCCAGCAACGGGGGACGCTTTTTGTCTCGCCGATGGACCCGGTCTACGAGGGGATGATCATCGGCGAGAATGCGCGCCCGGACGATTTGATCTGCAACCCGACCAAGCGCAAGGCGCTCACGAACCACCGCGCGGCGGGCAAGGATCAGTTCGCCGGCATCGATGTGCCGCGCAAACTGACGCTGGACGCCGCGCTCGAGTGGGTCGCGCCAGACGAACTCGTCGAGGTGACGCCAAAGAGCATCCGCGTGCGCAAGGCGGTCCTCGGCACCGAAGACCGCAAGCGCGAAATCAAACGCACGACAATGGTCGAGTCGCCGGTCTGATCAGTAAAACCAACAATAGGGACAGCCACCTATTTCCATTCAAGATCCGCAAATAAGTAGGCGGCTGTCCCTATTTATCCGAAGCTGGTGTCCCGGCTGCCATATTCTTTGAACTCCGCAGGAACTTGTCGAGTTGTCTGGTGCAGACTTTCGTAGCGGGGATTAGACGTTCCCACAGCGTCCGTTCGAACACAATTCTACGTCTTGAGAGAGGCTTCGCTTCCATGCGAACCACTGGCGAGGCCGATCCCGGACCGTAAACCGTGAATACCAAAGAATTTCCGTTGAACTGTCCCGAAGGCGTAGCAGTGTAGTTTTTCCACTCATCAAGGTTGGCTTTCACTTTGAATCCCCCACCCGGACCAACGCCGATTTCAATTTGCATCGCGTCGTCGTGAGTGGGATCCTCCCAACGGCCCACCAACAACTCAGTCTTGGCGGGTCCGGATTTTCTTGCAAGGCGGCCCGGCCCATCAGGACGTAACTGTTGCCCTTCAGTCCTAACCCAGATCTCCCGATGGGTCCACTCAAGCTCGAGTTCGTTCCGAGCGACAGGTCTTAGAACTTCCCGCGTACGAAATCGCGTTGAGCGCCAAAACAACTCGAAACCCAATTGCCTTCCGTCCCATCTAAGTTTGGATACAATAGCTAACTCATTCATTTTCGAGTTTAAGACCCATAGACGCAAACCATGATCAGTCTTCGCAATTCGAAAACTCCCATGCATGTCTGGGTCGGCGAAAATCCAGTCCCCGATCATCCAATTCGGTGGGTCGCTTTTGCTCGTGACACGCGTAGTTTTCATCGTCAATCCCGCTTATTTCTTTTCTTCTCATCGCAACCGGGAACAAATAGGAACAGCGACCAATTTTCTCCATAATCTGCAATAGGTGGCTGTCCGTATTTTTACTATGGTTATCACCGCTATTTCTCGGCGGGCAACGCGTGGCTTGCGGGCATGACATCCTTGCGATGCGTGCCGAAGCCGATGGGGACGGGTTCGTAGGTCCCGACGTAGTTCACGTTGTTAAAATTCCGCGCGGGGATTTGGTCGTCCATGCCGACGCCCCAGTAGATCGCGTTGACGATCAGGCGGCGGAACCCTTCACTGGTGAAGTCGCGCGCGTGGCCCATGGTGGTGGTGAAGACTCGCGCGGGCTTTCCGCTGGTACCGGTGTAGGTCTTCGTCCATGCGACCGGGAGTTGCTTCATGCCT